>OMIE01000060.1 GCA_900299025.1 Burkholderiaceae bacterium | reverse complement strand
TTAAGCGCGATGGATCAGCGCGACTATGCAAGCGCCTGGGATCAATCGGCTAAGCACTTTAAAGCGTCGGTGAGCAAAGAGGTTTGGGTTCGGATGGCAGGCGCAGCACGCGAACCTTTGGGCGAGATTAAGGAACGTCGTGCCGGCTTAAGTCGTGCAACCAAGGATCTTCCCAAAGGTCCTGCTGGCGAGTACATCATCATCAATTTTGAAACCGATATTGCTATCGAACCGATTACCGAAATGTTGGTGATGTACCGCGAAGACGCCCAAAACTGGCGCTGTATCGGCTATTTCGTGCGGCCCCGGTAACACCGGTATAGGACCCCGGTCATACCGGTAAAGAACCCCGATAGTGCCGGTAGAGCGCTGTCAATCGTGAATCGATACGAGCACGCTGCAATGCGCTCGTTCGATGAGGGCTGCAGAGATCGGACTGTTCCACCAACGTTCGAGCCAGCCGCGGTTGCGATGGTGTCCCACCACAATAAGCTGAGCGCCAATACGCTCGGCCGTATCGGCGATTTGTTCGACCGGATCGCCAAATAAGACTTCACCACTTACCTCAAAACCATGATCGCGCAACAACGTCATCCCACTATCGAGCCTACGCTTGGCATGCCCGCGTTGCTCCGCAGGGTCAGGCATATCAAGCATGCCGGCCTCGAAGGCCAAATGGGCTGTTGGTTCAGGTACGACAGCGACCAAGTGAACGCGTGCACCGGTCATTTTTGCAACTGCGTCAGAATCGATTAAGGCCCGCTGTGAAGCGGCACTCCCATCGTAGGCAAGCAAAATACGTTGGAACATGCTGGTCTCCCTTCTGTGTTTTCAAGGCTGGTGAAAAACCCCGAGTCCCGAGGCTATCCGCCTTCTTGGACATCACAGTATGAAAGACTTTAGAGAAAGATCAAGGCATTTTGCTCATCATTAAGCGGGCATAGTCAGACAAATCGGCGTTGCTAGCTGCCTGTTTTTTTGCCTCATCCCATAAGGCCGCACTTTCCTCGAGCAAACGGGCCTCTGCGCCTGCCGCCCTCACCAGCGACATGCCGATGCCAACGTCTTTGTGCATAAGCCCCAAGGCAAAACCAAAATTCCAGGTTTTTGGCAGGACCGAGCGAGGCCAAATCGTGTTGGTCACAAAACTGCCGCCGCTTGAGGCGTTAATCACCTGATGCATCACTGCCGGGTCAAGCCCAAAGCGCTCGCCCGCAGCAAAGACTTCACTCGTTGCAGCGAAAATCGTTGCTGCAAGCAAATTGTTAAGTCCCTTAAGCGCATGACCGGCACCATGGCCGCCCACATGAGTGACTTGTGAGCCCATGCAGCGGAGTAATCCTCGTGCCCGCTCGACATCGGGTGCCTCGCCTCCAACCATGATCGCAAGTGTTGCCTTTTCGGCGCCAACCGTGCCGCCTGAGACCGGTGCATCGAGAAAGGCAATACCGCACTCGGCAGCCCTGGCAGCCAAAGCCTGGCTGCGCATTGGATCACTTGAGCTCATGTCGATCAACAAAGAACCTGGCGCAAGGCGATGAATGAGACCAGGTGATGCAGCCTGCCCAAGAGCAACTGCGTCGACCACGGCGCTATCAGGCAACATCAATATCACCACCTGCGCTTTTGCAAATTCATCGAGCGTGGTCGCCACAGAGACTGCCCCCGACAGGCCCTTGGCTATCGCTTGAGCCCGTTCAGTGTCCAAATCGAAAAGGATACGATGTGTGTCCGCTGGCAGGTGGGCAACCATTTTGCTGCCCATCGCACCGAGTCCAATAAAGCCAACAACTTTGTCCATGTTCATCCCCAGAACGTACGCATTCAAATCATATCGTTATAGCTTCTCAAATCCCTGATCCCCCAGGCTCACTGAGACCTGCTTGAGATCAGTGAAGCTTGCCAACATACCTTCCAGCGAAAACTCGCGGCCTGCCCCACTTTGCTTCATCCCGCCGTAGGAGTGGCCAATCGACTGCCCACCGCCTTGGTTGATCAGCACCCAACCCACATCGAGTGCATGGGCAACCCTAAGGGCTGGCGCACCGGCACGCGACCAGACAAAAGCTGCCAGGCCATAGTGCGAGGCATTAGCCCGTTCGATCACTTCGTCTTCGTGTTTCCAAGTGGCGATCGATAAGACCGGTCCGAAGACCTCCTCGCGCGTCATGCGGACATCCTCGGGAAGATCGAAGAAAAGCGTTGGTTCAAAAAAGTAGCCTTTCGACAAGGGGCCTTGCACCGGTGGCATGCCACCGAGCAAGAGCGCCTCGGGCTTGCGCTCGATAGCCTCCTGAACAAAACCGCAGACACGACGGAACTGCTTTTCATTCACCAGTGATCCTGCGTCGCTGCTCTCATCCAATGGGTCGCCCACCCGCATCGCGCTCAACCGGCTACTGAGACGATCGATCAAGCGATCAGCGATTGATTCATGGACGAAAAGCCTCGACCCTGCGGTACATGACTGGCCCTGCCGCGAAAAACGCATCGCCGTAATCACACCTTCGGTCACAAAGTCGCAGTCGACATCCGGGAAGACAATTTGTGCGCTCTTACCCCCAAGTTCGAGCGTGACCGCAGCGACCCGCTGGCTTGCAGCTGCCAGAATTGAACGCCCCACAGCGGTCGAACCGGTGAACGAGATCTTCGGGATCATCGGGTGTTCGGCAATTGCCGCACCACACTCAGCACCGTAGCCTGTGATGGTGTTAAGTACCCCGGCAGGCAAATGATCGGCACAGATTTTCGACATCGCCAACACAGCAAGCGGCGCTTCCTCGGAGGCCTTGAGCACCATGGTATTGCCGGTCATCAGCGCAGGCGCAACCTTTAAAGCGGCAAGCACCAGCGGCGCATTCCAGGGAATAATGGCGCCAACCACACCGTAGGGCTCTCGCCTTGTGTAATCAAGCGTCTCTGGCTGCAAGTACATGCTGTGGCCTTTGAGCTCGCGCGCCAAGCCAGCCACATAACGAAAGACCTCGGCAGCGAGCGCTGC
Source organism: Burkholderiaceae bacterium (assembly GCA_900299025.1). Lineage (GTDB taxonomy): Bacteria > Pseudomonadota > Gammaproteobacteria > Burkholderiales > Burkholderiaceae_E > UBA3064. The sequence goes on along the minus strand of OMIE01000060.1, from coordinate 10,603 downwards.
TTCGCCGCGGCTTTGGGTACGCAAGGCATTGCCGTTTTCACGGCTTATCATTTTCGCCAAGTCTTCCTTAGCAGCCTCCATAGCATCTGCAATCCGATAAAGCAGGCGCCCCCGCTCAGCCGCCGATGTCATTTTCCATCGGCTAAAAGCGGTCCCTGCAGCCTTGACAGCCCGATCCACATCGGCCGAACGAGCTCTGGGCACCAGGGCAAAAGCCTGCCGCGTTGCGGGATTTTCTACCGCGATCCATTCGTCCTCGAGACTTGAAACCCATTGACCGTCGATCAACATGGCTTGTTTGCTCAATTCGCCGGGTGTGGCATGTATAGCGTCGTGCATCGTAAGTACCTTTCAGTATCAGAGCTTCAATCAGTAGCCGCTTCTCGACGAGTCAAGTTTGCACATGGCCTGCCCCTTCCGATGAGTGGCCTCTTCTCAATCAAGCAAGCGATGTTGCTATCAATCCGTCGAGAATCCTTGCTTGCGCACAAAGGCGCCCCAGTCTGGACGCTGGGTCTTGCTGTACTGCATTTGTTTGTCCACAGTCCAGGGTGTGGCGGGCTTTCCAGTACTTGCGCTTTGCGCCTCGATCCAGCGGTTATCGAACTCAGCGAGTTGTTGATCGATGCGCTGATCATCAAAGCGATCTTGGTGAACGCTTGCATCAAGGGGAAGGCGAGGAACTAGATTGCGCGGACCTTGCGGATAACCCATGCAAAGACCTGCGACCGGCAAGACATGCTGGGGTAGTTCGAGCCAGCCCGACACCAGCTCGGCCTGATCGCGAATGACGCTGATTGGGCAACAAACAAGACCGGCGTCCTCTGCGGCGCGAATAAAGTTCATTAATACGAGCCCTGCGTCAATGCTTGCGTTAAACAAGGCATCCAAATGCTCATTAACAAAGGGCTGACCCTGTCGCGCAAACAAATGCCGCACGCGCCTGCCGTTGGCGCAAACCACCCAAAACTCAGGCGCATCAGCGATCCATGGCATCGAAGGGATGAGCTGATTGAATTTTTCTCGTAAATCAGGCCGCCTGACTCGAATCAAATCGGCTTGCTGTAAAAAACTGTTTGAAGGCGCACTCAAGGCACAGGCAGTAAGCACTTGCAGCAAGGGCTCTGAAATCGCTTGATCCGACCAGGCGCGGTGGGTCGTGTGACGGGCAATACGCGCAAGCGCTTCGACTTGGGCGGCAGTCAACTCGGCAGGTAACTCGAAACGCTGTCCAAAGCGTGCTTGCAGAACGTGCTCAAGATCATTAGGCATTGATAACTCCCAAGGCAGGCTAGCACGGCCCCTGTCGTGCTCCAAGAGGGTCGAACCGCAAAGTCCCCGCAAATGCCATCAGCTTGTACCGTTTTCGGGTCTTATGCGAGCATTCGAGGGTGGACATATTCTTGCAACAAGTGATCAACGGTCTGGTGCTGGGAAGCATGTATGCCTTGGTGGCCCTTGGCTACACGATGGTTTATGGCATTGTCAATCTGATCAACTTCGCCCACGGTGAAGTATTGATGGTTGGTGCCATGGTCGCTTTTACAGTCGTAAGCCTGCTTGGCGACTCGGGACTCCCAGGTTGGGTGCTTTTGCTCATCGCAATGCCAGTGGCCATGCTCGTTTGCGCTGCGCTTAACTTCGCCATCGAAAAACTTGCCTACCGGCCGCTGAGAACCGCACCAAGGCTTGCACCTTTGATTACCGCTATGGGCGTCAGTCTTTTGCTGCAAACCGTCGCGATGGTCATCTGGAAGCCCAATCCAAAACCCTTTCCTCAGCTTTTGCCAGTGGATCCGATCGATCTCGGAGGTCCGGTCATCACCATCACCCAAATGCTGATCCTGCTGGTGACAGCCATCGTCTTAGTCATCCTGATGATCCTGGTGAACAAGACCCGCCTTGGCCGGGCCATGCGCGCAACGGCAGAAAGCCCAAGGGTCGCAGCACTGATGGGTGTTAACCCCGACCGCGTTATTTCGGCAACTTTTGTCATCGGCGCAGCCCTCGCTGCGGTAGCAGGCATCATGTGGGCTGCCAATTACGGCACGGTCCAACATGCCATGGGGTTTTTGCCGGGTCTCAAGGCTTTCACCGCTGCGGTGCTAGGCGGCATCGGGAATTTACCGGGGGCAGTCCTTGGGGCTTTGTTGCTCGGACTGGTTGAAGCGATTGGCGCGGGCTACCTTGGCGACCTCACAGGCGGTGTACTCGGCTCGCACTACGCTGATATTTTCGCCTTCGTAGCGCTCATTCTTGTGCTCACACTCAGGCCTTCGGGACTTTTGGGTGAACGTGTAGCCGACAGAGCTTAGAGCATGCAAGCACTCAAGCACCGTTGGCCGATTTTTCTCCTGCTCGCCCTTGGCCTTTTGCTACTGCCTCTGGCCGTTCAAAGCATTGGTGCAGGTTGGGTAAGAATTCTTGCATTGGCCATGCTTTATGTGCTCTTAGCGCTAGGACTCAATATTGTTGTCGGTTACGCGGGACTGCTGGATTTGGGCTTTGTTGCCTTCTACGCGGTGGGTGCCTACATGTATGCCCTCATGGCATCTCCGCATCTTATTGAAACTTTCGAAAGCCTCGCCCAAAGCTTTCCCCAAGGTTTACACACACCGATCTGGCTTGTGATCCCCCTAGCCGCTGGGCTCGCGGCCCTTGCCGGCGCACTCTTGGGACTCCCTGTGCTCAAGCTCAGGGGGGACTACCTTGCCATCGTCACGCTTGGTTTTGGGGAAATCATCCGGGTGTTCATGAATAACCTGGAGCATCCGATCAACATCACAAACGGTCCGCGTGGACTCGATCGCATCGATCCGATGAGTCTTTGGGGACTGAGCTTTAGCAAACCCCTTGTCATTGCCGACTACAAGATTGCATCGGTGACGCTTTACTACTGGCTCTTTCTAGGGCTCGTAGTTGTCAGTGTGATTGTGTGCTATCGATTAGAACATTCGCGAATCGGTCGAGCCTGGATGGCGATCCGTGAAGATGAGCTCGCGGCCAAAGCGATGGGCATCAACACCCGCAACATGAAGTTGCTTGCCTTCGCCATGGGTGCGAGCTTTGGCGGCGTCTCAGGCGCTATGTTTGCCGCTTTTCAAGGCTTTGTCTCACCTGAGTCATTTAGCCTTATGGAATCGATCATGATCGTAGCCATGGTTGTCCTTGGGGGTATGGGTCATTTGCCTGGCGTGATACTGGGAGCCTTGATGCTCGCTGCACTTCCCGAAGTCTTACGTTACATCGCAGGTGACATCCAAAATCTCACGGGCGGACGGATTGATGCGGCAATCTTGAGGCAATTGCTCATTGCAATGGCCATGATAGGCATCATGTTGTTGCGCCCTAAAGGCCTATGGCCTCGCCCACTCAGCCAATCGGCCGGGGGTAAATCGCAGTGAGCCTTCTCGAAATTACCGAGGTCTGTAAGCGCTTTGGCGGTTTACAAGCGCTCGCCGATGTCAATTTGCGTATCGAGGCAGGCCATATTCACGGATTAATCGGCCCTAATGGTGCGGGTAAAACCACCTTATTCAATCTAATTACGGGGCTTTACTCGGCAGATCGCGGACGATTTGTCCTGCAAGGGACAAGCTACAGACCCCAGTCGGTTCACGCCGTTACCATGGCAGGCATTGCCCGAACCTTCCAAAACATTCGTTTGTTTGGCGACATGACTGCACTCGATAATGTTCGCGTTGGACGCCACATCCGTTCAAGCGCCGGCCTTTGGGATGCGATATGGCGTAGCAGGCATTTTTATAGCGAAGAGGCTCGTTTGCGCGAGGAAGCCATGGCACTTCTCGATTATGTCGGCATTGCGCACTATGCCGAGCATCGCGCAAACAGCCTGTCTTACGGCGACCAGCGAAGGCTTGAGATCGCTCGAGCACTGGCTACCGAGCCTCGTTTACTAGCGCTCGACGAACCAGCAGCCGGTATGAATGCGAGTGAGAAAAATACCTTGCGTAACTTAATCGAGCGTATCCGCTCAGATGGCCGCACAATTTTGCTCATCGAACACGATGTCAAGCTGGTCGCAGGCTTATGCAATATCATCACGGTTCTCGATAGTGGCCGAGTGATCGCAGAAGGCGCACCCGACGAGGTGCAACGCCACCCCAAAGTTATTGAAGCCTATCTTGGTGCCTCCGCATGAATATGCTCAATGTTGAGGCACTCCATGTAGCCTACGGCGGGATTCGCGCGATCAAGGGCATTTCTTTCAGCGTCAAGCGAGGTGAACTGGTTAGTCTTTTGGGAGCTAATGGTGCGGGCAAAACCACAACCCTAAAGGCACTCACCGCTTTGCATCCAAGGCTTTCGGGTCGAATCAGCTTTCAGAACAGTCCGATCGACGGCTTAGGCACTTGGGATTTGGCCAAACGCGGCCTGGTGATGGTGCCCGAGGGGCGAGGCAGCTTCACGCGGATGACCATTTTCGAAGACCTTCAAATGGGCGCTTACTTGCGCGACGATAAGGATGTCGACAACGACATTGAAAAAGTTTTCGCCCTGTTTCCGAGGCTTAAAGAACGTCGCAAGCAGCTTGCAGGCACAATGAGTGGCGGCGAACAACAAATGCTTGCCATGGGGCGAGCCCTGATGGCCAAGCCCCAATTGCTTTTACTTGACGAACCCTCGATGGGTTTATCGCCGATGATGGTCGATACGATTTTCGAGGTCATTCGCAATATTCATCAAGAAGGTATGACGATCTTACTTGTGGAACAAAATGCAGCGCGAGCGCTACAGGTTGCAGATCGTGCTTATGTTATTGAATCGGGCGAAATCATCATGCAAGGAGCGGCAAGCATGATGTTAAATGACCCGCGAGTTCGTGCCGCCTATCTTGGCGAGTAGTTCTTGGTGAATAAGTCTTGTTTTCCAAGGCCACTTGTTACGAAACGATCAAGGGCTCTTGTTAGTACCACGCTCATTTGTTGCCTCGATGTCATTAAACCCGTTTGAATAACCTAAAGGAGCTTTACCATGATGTTTAAATTTCATGCAGTTGCTGGCGCTGTCTTGCTCGGGTTCGTTTCGCAACACGCCATCGCGCAAGAAGCAGTGGTTCGCCTTGGCCACGTCGGACCAACGAGCGGTTCGATCGCACACCTGGGCAAAGATAATGAAAACGGTGCCAGGCTTGCCGTTGAAGAACTCAATGCCAAGGGGATTTCCATCGGCGGCAAAAAAATCAAGTTTGAATTGCTCGCCGAAGATGACGCAGCTGACCCCAAGCAAGGCACAGCCGCTGCACAAAAACTTGTCGACAGCAAAGTCGTTGGTGTGATTGGCCATCTAAACTCTGGCACATCGATTCCTGCATCGAAAATTTATAGCGACGCAGGCATTCCCCAAATCAGCCCATCAGCAACCAACCCACGCTACACCCGACAGGGCTACAAAACGACCTTCAGGGTTGTAGCCGACGATGTTCACCTTGGCGGAACGCTCGGCAAATATGCAGTTAATCAACTGAAGGGCAAAAGCATCGCAGTCGTCGATGACCGTACTGCCTACGGTCAAGGTGTTGCCGATGAGTTTGAAAAAGGTGTTAAAGCCGCCGGTGGCAAAGTGGTCGGCCGTGAATTCACCAATGACAAAGCGACTGACTTCACAGCCATTCTCACGAGTTTAAAGGCGAAAAAGCCCGACGTGGTCTTTTTCGGCGGTATGGATGCAGTTGCCGGACCGATGCTTCGCCAGATGAAGCAACTCGGTATCAGTGCCAAGTTTATGGGTGGTGATGGCATTTGTACCGGTGAACTACCCAAGCTTGCGGCTGGTTCTATGGGCGATGGTCAGGTCGTCTGCGCCGAAGCAGGTGGTGTTGAGGGCGAAGCCAAAAAGTCGATGGAAGACTTCGGCAAGAAGTTCAAGGCTAAATTCAACGCTGACGTACAGCTTTATGCCCCCTACGTATACGACGCGGTCAATGTCATGGTTGCGGCCATGCAAAAGGCTAACTCGACCGAGCCTGCGAAATTTTTGCCAGTGCTTGCAGCCACTGAGGGCTACAAGGGTGTGACCGGCACTATTGCATTCGACCAGAAGGGCGATATCAAGAATGGAGCACTCACACTTTATACCTATAAAGCGGGTAAGCGCGACCAATTGGCAGTTGTTCGCTGATGTCAAAGACAGCTTCACAAGCTGGGGAATCGCTGCAGGCTTTGTTTGAAGCAAACAAAGCCTGGGCGCAACGTATGGAATCTGAGCGCCCAGGCTTTTTCAAGCGGCTGCAATCGCAACAACATCCACGCTATATGTGGATTGGCTGCTCTGACAGCCGTGTGCCTGCCAATCAGATTACCGGGCTCGAGCCAGGTGAAGTTTTTGTTCACCGCAACGTTGCCAATATCGTGGTTCACTCCGATTTAAATGCTTTATCAACGGTGCAATTTGCCGTGGAAAGACTCGGTGTTGAACATGTCATCGTCGTAGGCCATTATGGCTGCTCGGGCGTACTGGCCGCGCTCGAGTCGGCACGCATCGGGCTTGCTGATAATTGGCTAAGACATATCCAGGATGTTCGCGATCGCCACCAAGACTTGTTGGAGCGCGTGCAAGCGTCATCGCGCCACGACCGGCTGGTCGAGTTAAATGTGATTGAACAAGTTCGCCACGTGGGTCAAAGCACGGTCGTGCTTGATGCCTGGGCCAGAGGCCATCAGCTCAGCCTCCACGGATGGGTGTATGGGATCGGCGACGGATTGTTACAAGATATGGAAGTTTCGGCTAGTGATTCCAACATGCTCAATCAGGCTTATGCTCAGGCGCTGGCGAGGATCGCTCAGCTTTAAGTCCCACGTAAAGCCCAGCAGCGATGATCAATGAAGCCCCAAGCCAGGTAAAGCTATCGGGTAAATCGCCAAACATCCAATAGCCGACTGCAACCGACCCGACCATTTGCCAGTAATGAAAAGGTGATACGAAGTTTGCAGGCGCATAAGTCATTGCACGAGCAACGCAATAGTGGCCCAAGGCGCCCAAGGCGCCCAAACTGCAAAGTAAAAGCACATCGAGCCAGCTTGCCGGATCGGTCCAGAACCAGGGTACGATCAAGCTGAGAATCACCGAACCGACCAAGGCCGAGTAAACCACCGAGGTCTCAGGTTGATCGATGCCTGCAACTTTCCGAGTAAGCAACTGATAAATCGCATAACAGCTCGCGCTCCCCACAATCAGTAGTGAGGCCCATTGAAACACCGATGTTCCAGGTCTTATGACTATCAGGACGCCGATAAAGCCGACAACCACGGCGATGACGCGCGTGAGCGTTACTTTTTCACCAAGTAATGGTCCGGCAAGCACGACAACAATAAGTGGGGCGATAAACGATATCGAAGCGGCTTGTGCAATCGAAATAAATTTGAGCGCAGAAAAAAACATAAAGGTTGAAGAAAGCAGCATGCAAGATCGCAAAAACTGAATCTTGGGTCGCTTGGTTACGAGGACTTGCGGCCCATAACGGGGAAGCAAGACCGCCAGCACAAGCAGCAAGTGGCTGAGCGTGCGTGCCCAAACCACTTGTTCTGAGCTATAACTTGCGCTCATCAACTTGGCTAAACCATTCATGACCGGAAAAAAACTGCTGGCCAGGCACATGAATAAAATGCCAAGCCATGGGCGATAGGCTTGCATAACTAGCGCGAAGCCGCCAGTTGATTGATGGTGTCAGCCAGACGACGACTTGCGAGCGCAAGCCGCTTCACGACGGTTGCGCGGTGTTGTTGAACATAGGCTTGGTCGACGTCCCGACCGCTAGGGTAAAAGCCTTCTTGCAGGACAATCCTGCATGATTCGAGTGCCCATTGCTCAACCTCGCCCGGCTTTTCTCCCGCATGTTTGTTTAGTTGCTGCTGGACGTCGCGCTCAACGGCTTGGATGCCGCCGTCGGCCTGCCTAATTAGGATACTGTCCCAAAAGGCATGCAAATTGCTGCCACGGCCAAATGCCTGGAGCTGAAAACGATTACCGCCTCGGTCCTCGCCCCAGGCAGCATGCAAAGGTTGATGAACGTCGGAGAGCAAATGAACGATGAACTTAAAAGCTTTTAATTGCTCTTTAGGATCGTTGGATGTTTTGAAAAGCTTCAACTGCAAAGGAAGTGCCTCAATCACACAGTTGCCGTCGGGACAATCTCGGGCTTGAACATACTTGCACTCGCCTTTAGGAAAGTTCACGTAATGCCATGTTGAGCTTGGAAACTCACGATGCTTGTCTGCCCAGGTTGAAATGCTTTCTAAGCTTGCAGCCTCTTCTTGGGCAAGCAAGCTGCTGAGCATCTTTCGCGCTTGATCCGATAACAAGCTTTGAGCCTGTCGAGCAATCAATTCATGGGCCTCAAAGCCCCAAGCCTTTGCCTCCACCGAGAAAACACCAACAAAAACAATCAGGAAGGCAAACCATAACGTATGTAAATGCATCGTGACATCTTCTTCAGAAAATGAGCTTAGGTCCAATCGGATCGTTCCACGTATTGCATACTTTACCCTTGCTGCGGTATGCAACTGGCCCGAGAGCTGCGATGATGGAATCTAAATCCGCTTCCATCACAATGAGGTCATCCATGCAAGTCAATGAGCGATCGGTGGTAGTGACAGGGGCAGCCTCAGGCATTGGCAAAGCGATGGCTTTACGATTTGCCAGAGAAGGTGCCAGAGCGATTGTGCTAGCTGACCAGCAAGCGGAAAAGCTCGATCCGATTGCCGCGGCAATTAGTCATATAGGCGTTGAGTGCTTAGCCCTTGCATGCGATGTTGCTCACGAGTCGGATATCCAATCGCTCGTCGCCCAAGCACATGCTCGATTCGGAGCGATCGACGTTTTTTGCTCGAATGCAGGCATCGTGCGCGAGGGCGACGAACAGAGCAGCGATGAGCTTTGGCATATGAACATGCAAATTCATGTCATGGCCCATGTTTACGCTGCACGTGCCGTGGTCCCGATCATGCTCAAACAGGGTGGAGGCTATTTGGTACAAACAGCATCGGCCGCAGGCCTTTTGACCTCGCTGAATTCAGCAACTTATGCTGTGAGTAAACATGCCGCAATCGCCTTTGCCGAATGGTTAGCGATTCGGTATGGCGACCAGGGCATCAAGGTATCGGTACTCTGCCCACAGGGCGTCAAAACTGCCATGACAGCAGGACGCGAAAGCGCAGCCATTGCTGTTGATGGCATGCTTGAGGCTGACGAGGTCGCTGCTTGCGTGGTTGAAGCCATGGCTGCCGAGCGATTCTTGATCCTGCCACACCCGAAGGTTTTGGACTATTTTCAGCGCAAAGCATCGGACTATGACCGATGGCTCAGTGGGATGCGCCGCTTCGCTTCACCAACAGCAAGCCCAAAGCAAGAGCCGTACAAGCCATCGCAAGCCACTGAGTAAGTCCTAAGGGTTCGCCATGCATGAGTGCGCCTGAGACCATGGCTACCATCGGTACTGCGATCGCGGAAAGCCCTGCCACCTGGGTTGGCAGCAAGCCAACAATGGCGATCCAGCATACGTTACCGATCAGAATCGGCACGACTGTGATATAGGCAATAACGATCAAGGACTGCGTGCTTGGTACAAACCACTGCCAATCACCAAACCAGGCTGCACCGATGGAACAAGGCAGCGCCGTGATGAGCAATTGCCAGCCCGTGAGCACCGAGGCAGATACGGCAACCGATCCGCGTTTAAGTACAATCGTACCAAGTGCCCATCCAGCCCCCCCGGTTAAACCGAGAACAAAACCAAGAGGTGCATCGGCATAGTCTCGAAAGCTTGGCACCATCAATAAGGCCACGCCGCTTGCGCCAAAAGCTAATGCAATAAGCATTCTTCCGCGCAAAGGCTCGCGATAAAAAAGCCAGCCAAACAAGGCTGCCCACAAAGGCATGGTAAAGCCAAGAACCGAAGCCTGCCCTGAAGGTAGTAGGACAGCCGAGTAAGTACTTGTGATGTTCCATATCACCATATATAAAAAACATGACAACACCACAACAGGCCAGTGTCGTCTCTCTATACGGATTGACTGACCTCGAAGCTTGACGTAGGCCAGGAGCAAAAGCCCCGCGGTCAGGCAGGAAAAGCTACGGAAAGTCCAAACTGAGACCTCTTTGACCGCTAGCGAAAACAAGGGCCAGTTGGTACCCCACACCAAGGTGAGTACCAACAGCAAAACAAGTGCACGCGGTGGGATTTGGTTTGTTCGTTGGCTTGCGGCGCTATGTTCTGAGTGCATCGGCCCTTGCCCGTACTGACTCTTCACTGGCTGCAGCGAGGGCGATCTGATCATGCGCCATATAGCCTGCTGCATGATGCGTTATGTTGGCAACCGCTTGAACGCTTTCCTTGCTCATTCGAACAACGCTTGCCGGCTTTGTTAACACTTGTTGTGCGATCTCACGAGCCAACTTCAAGGCCTCAGACTGCTCACTAAGCCAATCAACCAAACCAATGTCGTAGGCCTCTTGGGCGCTAACGCGTTCGCATAAAATCGTTAATCGTTTGGCCTTTGCTGGCCCCAATAATGCATTAAGCCGGGGTATGGTTCCCCAAGTGAGCGGAATGCCAAGCGCGATTTCAGGCAGCGACACAAAGGCG
>OMIE01000059.1 GCA_900299025.1 Burkholderiaceae bacterium | reverse complement strand
TTTGAACGAAAGGACAATCGGGATTGGTCCATTCAAGAACGACCCAACTCCCCTTGAACTGCTCAAGCGTGATCGTTTGTCCATCAAGCGACTGTAAGCGAAAGCCGGGTGCAGCCTTTCCTGGCTCGATCATCGCGTGGGACTGGCAAAAAAGACCTGTCAATAAGAAAACTGAAACGAATCGCCAGATAGCTTTCATGGGTAAAACTCCATTCGAATTGTTCAAAGGCCATCAGGCTTGAGTAGCTCAGCACCTCCCAAGTAAGGCCTGAGTGCTTCAGGTATTCGGATGCTGCCATCGGCTTGTTGATGATTCTCCAATACCCCCACAAGCGCTCTGCCTACGGCAAGCCCCGATCCGTTTAGGCTGTGCAGTAACTCGGGCTTTGCATCGCGGGGCCTAAAACGCGCATGCATACGCCGTGCCTGAAAACTTTCGCAATTCGAGCAAGAAGAGATTTCGCGATAGGCGCCCTGACCAGGCAACCATACCTCGAGGTCATAGGTCTTCGATGCAGCGAAACCCATGTCGCCTGCGCACAAAAGCATGACACGATAAGGCAGCTCTAGTTTTCTTAAGATGGTCTCTGCATGCTGCACCATCTCTTCGAGCGCTTGATAAGACGCATCAGGGTGAACTAATTGCACCATCTCGACTTTGTCAAACTGATGCTGTCTAATCATGCCGCGTGTGTCACGACCGTGAGAGCCAGCCTCGGATCTAAAACATGGTGTGTGGGCAGTAAGCCGAATCGGTAGACTTGCTGCGTCGACAATTTTATCGGCATCAAGATTGGTGAGTGAAACTTCGGAAGTTGGTATCAAAAACCAACGATCACGAAGTGCAGGCCCATGGAGTGGCTCATGCTGATGCTTTTGATCGGTGGTCGATACATCGTGGGTCGATGAAGCCGTTGTACTCAATCCTCGATTGATTTCAAATAAGTCTTCTTCGAACTTGGGCAGTTGGCCGGTGCCAAAAAGTGTTTGCCCATTCACGATATAAGGTGTGTAGCACTCCTGATAGCCATGCTCAAGGGTGTGGGTGTCGAGCATCAGCGATGCAATTGCTCTATGTAAGCGGGCAATGACTCCACGCATCAGCACAAAACGGCTCCCAGTGAGATGGGTGGCTGTTTCAAAATCCAGACCGATCGTCTCACCGATCGCTACATGATCTTTGACTTCAAAATCAAAGCTTCTCGGCGTGCCCCAGCGTCGCACCTCAAGGTTGTGGTCACTATCGCGTCCATCCGGCACCGACTCGTGAGGCGGATTGGGAATGTGTGAAAGCCATTCGCTTAAGGCTTCTTGTGCATGATCATTGCGTTTGCTCAGGGCATCAAGGGACGCTCCGATGAAAGCCACCTGCTCCATCAGTTCAGAGACATCCTCTCCCTTTGCTTTACGCTGGCCAATTTGCTTCGATAATGCATTGCGTTGCGATTGCAGGTGCTCGGTTTCAACCTGCAGGCTGCGCCGTGATGATTCCAATCGCTGGAATTGATCTAAATCAAGTGGGAAAGCCCTTTTGGCGAGTCGTTCGGCGACTAGATCGGGTTGTTTACGAAGCAAAGCGATATCGAGCATGAGAAACCTCCGTAGCTCATTTTAACGCTTGCTTTTTCAGTTTTTCGCTTTGCGAAGCTGACGCAAATTGCTCAACTTCTCACTGATCTGAATTTCTAGCCCACGCTTACTCGGTCTATAAAAGACTTGCGCATTTAGATCATCGGGCCAATACGATTGCGACGACGCAAATCCGTCTTCATGATCGTGATCATATTGATAGCCATCACCATGTCCGAGTGACTTCATCAAAGCGCTTGGGGCGTTGCGCAAATGCATGGGGACCTGGCGGCTCTTGTCCTTCTTTACCAGGGCATGCGCTTGTTTGAAAGCCGTATAACCAGCGTTGCTCTTGGCGGCAATAGCCAGATAAATGGTCGCCTGCGCTAAGGCCAGTTCGCCCTCTGGCGAGCCAAGGCGCTCGAAGCATTGTGCAGCGTCGGTGCTGATTTGTAGCGCTCTAGGGTCTGCAAGTCCAATGTCTTCCCCAGCCATGCGAACGATTCGCCTTGCGAGATAGCGAGGATCTGCGCCACCATCGAGCATGCGACAAAGCCAGTAAAGCGCAGCATCGGGGTCCGACCCACGGACGGCCTTATGCAGCGCCGAAATCTGGTCATAAAACTGATCACCACCCTTGTCAAAGCGCCGCAAGGGCTGACTGAGGCAGCGCAGTAAAAAGTCAGGATCAATAATTTGAAGGGACTCGACATGCGCAGCATGCTGGGTCTGTTCGATAACATTTAAGAAGCGTCGACCGTCACCGTCTGCATGCTCGATCAATCGATCGATGGCCTCGTTCTGATAGGGAATCGCATCTTCTAGACGCTCAAGTGCTGTGGCAAACATGGCGCGCAGTGCTTGCTCATCAAGCGGCTTAAGCACATAGACCTGGGCTCTCGATAAAAGCGCCGCGTTAACCTCAAAACTTGGATTCTCCGTGGTGGCTCCCACAAAGCAGACTAAGCCCGACTCAACAAACGGAAGGAGTGCATCTTGTTGTGCCTTGTTGAACCGATGAATTTCGTCGATAAAGAGAAGACTTTGGGCACCAGTGTCTCGATTTAAACGAGCCTGCTCGATCGACTCGCGAATGTCCTTGACGCCAGAAAATACAGCCGACAGCGCAATGAATCGGCATTTGAAAGCCTGGGCAAGCAAGCGTGCAAGGCTCGTCTTGCCGACCCCGGGTGGACCCCACAAGATCATCGAATGTGCTCGTTGTGCCTTGATCGCCATGCCGAGTGGACTCTGATCGGACAGCAAATGCGCTTGCCCGAGCATCGATTGAATCGACTGGGGACGCAATCGATCGGCAAGGGGTTGCATGCCTTATCGGGCCATTCGTATCAAGTCGACCGATTTAGGCATCACGAAGCGGAACTGGGAAGCTGCGACAGGTCCAAGCTGCCAGTTGGAAAATTCATACCGCATGCCGCGACCGCCAAGGTCGGTAATTTGCATCACCTGGGGCATCGCTTGCGAAAAACCAAGGCTGATGTGCTCAGTCAACCCTTGTCGCTCAATCGGCGTTGCCCTAAGCCACTGCAAGCCGCCTTGATCGGGCAAGGCTTCAAAGCGAAACTTGCTCAACAGACGATCTGGACCAATCAATAGGCCCGGTGGCAGACCTTCGAGTGCTGTATTGAGTGGGCGAACTGTCACTTGCTCCAGATCTCGATCGTATATCCAAAGTGATTCGCCATCGGCAAGCACTAACTGGTCGCTCGGCGAAGCGCTGTCCCAGCGGAAGCGGTCGGGACGCTGAAATTGCAGACTTGCTTTGCCAAGGCGCCCCACTTCGCCGTCGCGCCGGATTTGCCGAAGGCCAACTTGTACCGACGCCGATTGCACCTGGCTCAGAAAACGCTCCAAGCTTGCCATCGCCGACGGCTTCGCCGGGACCTGCAATGGCTGCGCATGCCCTAGCGGCGTTGCGCATACTGCCAGGGCGATAAGCCACTGTCGCCGTCCGACCGCCGCCGTGTCGCTAACTGTCATCGTGTTCCCGCGTGGGCACTAGGATATCGCGATTCCCACTGCCAGACATGGCTGACACCAGGCCAGACTTCTCCATTTGCTCAAGTAGTCGCGCCGATCGGTTGTAGCCGATCCGCAAATGGCGTTGAACGAGCGAAATCGATGCGCGCTTGTGCTTTAAAACGACCGCTACGGCTTGGTCGTATAGTGGATCTGCCTCACCCTCAACACCAGCCTCTTGGAGGGTGTGGGATAAACCACCAAAGCCGACAGCAGAGCCGGCGTCGACCGATTCCGGCACCGAGGCTTCCAAGATACCGTCTATATATTCGGGGTCGGCAAGTGCCTTCCAATGTTCGACCACGCGGTGCACTTCCTCGTCCCCGACAAAAGCACCATGAACGCGCTGAGGAACGCCAGAGCCAGGTGGCAGATAAAGCATATCGCCCTGACCAAGTAGTGCTTCAGCGCCCTGTTGATCAAGGATAGTTCGGGAATCGATACGCGAGGAAACCTGAAACGCTATACGCGTTGGAATGTTAGCCTTTATCAAGCCGGTGATCACATCAACAGAGGGCCGCTGGGTAGCAAGAATAAGGTGAATGCCCGCCGCCCTTGCCTTCTGGGCCAATCGAGCAATGAGTTCTTCCACTTTTTTGCCGACCACCATCATCATGTCTGCAAGCTCGTCAATCACAACAACGATCATGGGCAGGCGGCGCAAGGGCTCGGGCTGATCGGGAGTGAGTGAAAACGGATTCGGTATCAACTCTTCTTTGCGCTCAGCTTCAGCGATCCGACTGTTAAAGCCTGAGAGGTTTCGAACACCCAGCTTACTCATAAGCCGATAGCGCCTCTCCATCTCGGCCACACACCAATTCAAGGCGTTGGCCGCCTGTTTCATATCAGTGACGACTGGTGCGAGCAAGTGCGGGATCCCCTCGTAGACGCTCATTTCGAGCATCTTGGGGTCGATCATGATCATCCTTACTTGAGTTGGATCCGCTTTATAAAGAAGCGACAGCAACATGGCGTTGATGCCAACCGACTTCCCCGAACCTGTGGTGCCGGCTACGAGCAAATGCGGCATTTTGGCAAGATCTGCAACCACAGGGTGACCGGCAATGTCTTTGCCCAATGCAAGTGTGAGGGGCGAACTTCCCTGTGCATAGACTTGCGAGCCAAGGATTTCTGAGAGGCGAACCGATTGACGCCTTGCGTTGGGTAGCTCAAGCCCCATGAGGCTCTTACCAGGAATCGTTTCGACGACCCGGATTGAAGTCAAAGACAGCGCACGAGCAAGGTCCTTTGACAAATTCACGATCTGGCTGCCCTTTACACCCGTTGCTGGATCGATCTCATAGCGCGTGATAACAGGCCCGGGGTACGCGGCAACAACGCTTGCTGAAACGCCGAAATCGGCAAGCTTCTTTTCAATCAGTCGCGACGTAAATTCGAGGGTTTCTGGAGACACTAATTCTTGCTGCGCGCTTGCTATATCGAGCAAGGAAATCGGCGGCAACTCGGTATCGGGCGGCAGGTCTGCAAAAAGTACGGACTGTCTCTCAGCCTGGGCGCGCTCTGAAAGCTCAACCTGGGCAACAGCAGGCTCAATATGGATCGGCTCGGGATGATCATCTCGGAAAATCTTGCGCTTCTCGATGACCTGCTCCTCCCGATCAGCAAGGGCTCGTTCGCCGCGGCGTCGGTCATCGTGCGCTGCGATCGCCTGACGTGCTGCAAGAAACTGCCGTTCAATCGATGCGCCAAGGGACTCAAGCACCTCGAGCCATGAAAATCCGCCAAGCAGCGATAAACCGACGCCCAGCAAAAGCCAGCAAAAAAGCGTGAATCCCACAGGGCCCATCCAGTCGATAAGGATTGGCCCAAGCAGCAGCCCGAATACACCGCCCGGTACAAGAGGGAGCTCTGGTAGGAGGCGTAATCGCGTCGCCTCGAGCAAGACACAGGCAAAAAATAACAGCGAAAAACCGCCCGCTTTAAGCCATGCTTGAAGCGCTGGCGCTATGGAGCGGTCGTTGGTGCGGGATTCCATGAAGCGACGATCGCTTCGCAGCCTTCTGAGATCCGAAATCACCCAAACCAGGAGTCCGATTGGGAAAAGATAGGCGCTCAAACCTGCCAGATAGAGCAAGAGATCAGCAAGCCATGCGCCGATGCGTCCCATGGCGTTTCGGATTGGCTCGCCGTTGCCGGCAGTCGACCACCCGGGATCGCCAGGATGGTAAGTCACAAAGGCTAACAATAGGCCGGTTGTTAACAGTGAGAGCGCAATCCAACGCATTTCAAGCAGCCAGCGGTTTTGTCGCGACAGTGAAGGCTCATGCAGCGGCACTTCGGCGGCTTGACGCGACCGGCGCGTACTCGCCCGGGGGCTTGAGGCTGAAGTAGTCATAGGCAGCCTATAATTTTGCCTTAGTTTGCGGCTTCCTGGGCCAGATCACTGTGAATGACACGGACTTGGCGATAGAAGCAACACAATCTCCGGCAACCTTAGAGGCATTTGTGACCCCATCATGACCGAAAAACATTGTCAGCTCCTTATTCTTGGTAGTGGCCCTGCCGGCTACACCGCCGCTGTTTACGCAGCCCGCGCGAATCTGCGTCCTGTTTTGATTACCGGTCTGGCCCAAGGCGGTCAGCTGATGACAACCACCGACGTCGATAACTGGCCTGCCGACCATGCCGGGGTTCTTGGCCCCGAACTTATGGATCGATTTCAAAAGCATGCCGAGCGCTTCGGCACGGAGATCTTGTTTGATCATATCAACAGGGTTGATCTCCAAGGTCGCCCCTTTGTGCTCGAAGGTGACTCTGGTCGCTACACTTGCGATGCATTAATTATAGCGACGGGGGCTTCCGCAAGATACTTGGGCTTGCCCTCTGAGTCAGCATTTATGGGCAAAGGCGTTTCGGCCTGTGCAACCTGTGATGGATTCTTCTACAAAGGCCAGGATGTTTGTGTCATTGGCGGCGGCAATACAGCGGTCGAAGAAGCCCTATATCTCACTAACATCGCTAGAAAAGTGACCCTCGTTCATCGTAGGGACCGCTTGCGTGCCGAGCCGATCATGATCGACCATTGGATGGAAAAGGTCTCACAGGGAAAAGGCGAAAATATTTGGTTCCACGAGCTCGATGAAGTGCTTGGCGATGCCTCAGGCGTCACCGGCGTGCGCCTACGCGATAAGCGTAATGGAGACTGTCGAGATCTGTCTTTAAGTGGGGTTTTCGTCGCCATCGGGCACACACCAAATACAGAACTCTTCACCGGCCAACTCGACATGGAATCGGGCTACATCATTACCCGCGGCGGGCACCAAGGGCTTGCAACAGCCACCAGCATTGAGGGTGTTTTTGCAGCCGGCGATGTACAAGATCATATTTACCGACAAGCCATTACCAGTGCTGCAACCGGGTGTATGGCAGCACTCGACGCGCAGCGCTGGCTGGAAAATCAAGGGCATGCGGCTCCATGATTTAGCAGGACTGCGCGATGCGCTTAAGGTTTTTGCGCGAGAACGCGCGCGACTAGAAGCAAAGCGCCGGGCCGAATCGCTTGCGAAGGAGGTACAAGCTCGCCTTTTTCGCGAGGCCGTTCAGGATGTCACGCCCTTGCCACAGAGTGATCGCGCTGAGATTCGCAAGGTTCGCCCGCAACCGGTCGCACGACAGCGGCAACTTGATGAGGCTCGAGCGCTCGCTTCAAGCTTGTCAGATGACATCGACATCGAATTGCTGCTGCAAACCGATGAGAGCCTTTCATGGAAGCGCGATGAACTGAGCCATCAGATCATCCCCAAATTGCGTCGAGGGCATTGGAGCGTCAAAGCGCATCTCGACTTGCACGGCATGCGGGTTGATGAGGCCCGCGAAGCGCTGGTGGCCTTTCTGAGTGATGCGCTCAAGCGCGAGATTCGATGCGTTCGCATCGTTCACGGCAAAGGGCTGGGTTCGATCAACAAAGAGCCGATTCTTAAAAATAAGGTCTTGCGCTGGCTGGTACAGCGCGAAGAAGTGCTGGCTTTTTGCCAGGCTAGACCCAACGATGGGGGATCGGGCGCACTTATCGTGTTGTTGATCGCCGCGGGGCACCCAAGGAAGGCCAAGGCACCGCCCAAAGCATCAAGCGCCGCCTAAAACATAAAGCGACCCCCTGTCTTTCTACGTGATTCAGACGGCGGCCTCACCGGTTTCACCCGTTCGAATCCGAATGACCTCTTCAACCGCTTCAATAAAGATTTTGCCATCACCGATGCGGCCTGTTCGCGCCGCTGCAACAATTGCCTCTGCAGCACGTTCAGACATGGCATCAGCAACGATGACTTCGATCTTCACTTTGGGCAAAAAATCAACAACATATTCGGCGCCACGATACAGTTCCGTATGCCCTTTTTGTCGCCCAAAACCTTTAACCTCCGTGACGGTCAGGCCAGTGATACCGACCTCAGCAAGACTCTCCCTGACCTCATCGAGCTTGAATGGCTTAATAATGGCTGTAATGCGTTTCATCTGATCTCCCTCCGAAAACAGCTTTTTTTCATGTCAGCGCCATCCCGAAGTGATCGGGTAGCGCCAATCGCGTCCCCAGGCTCGGGGCGTTACCCGAACACCTACCGCAGCCTGTCTGCGCTTATATTCGTTGACTTGGATCAAGCGTACAACGCGTTGGATAGTCGCGTCATCAATGCCCCCTATGCTGAGCTGATCGCCCGACAAATTGCTTTCCATATAGCGCTGGATAATGCTGTCGAGCACATCGTAGGGTGGCAGTGAGTCCTGATCGGTCTGATCTGGGCGAAGTTCTGCGCTCGGCGGCCTCTCGATGATGCGCATCGGAATGATCTCGCTCAATTCATTACGGTATGCCGCAAGCCGGTATACAAGCGTCTTGTAGACGTCTTTTAATACGGCAAAGCCGCCCGCCATATCCCCGTACAAGGTTGCATAGCCAACGGCCGACTCGCTCTTGTTGGACGTGGTCAACACCAGCGAACCATGCTTATTCGATAAGGCCATCAAGATGGTGCCCCGGATGCGAGCCTGAAGATTTTCCTCCGTAGCATCTTGCGCCTTGCCGTTAAAGTCGTCGGCGAGAATTGCCAAGTAGGATTCGAAAAGACCTTTGATTGGATACTCGTCGTAGCGAACACCGAGTCGGGCCACCATATCGCGCGAGTCTATCCACGAGATATCGGCTGTGTACTGAGATGGCATCATCACGGCGCGAACGCGCTCGGCGCCTAGCGCATCCACTGCAATTGCAAGCGTGACCGCGGAATCGATACCACCGGAGAGACCAATTAGGACCCCAGGGAACTTGTTCTTGAGCACATAGTCCCGCGTACCAAGCACTAAGGCCCGCCAAACCTGCTCTTCTTCGGAAGCAATACGAAGAGGCACGGGCGTGGGGGCAAAACCTTGCTTGAGCTCATCAACGCTCATGACCAACAAATCAGGCTCAAAGGCTTGTGCTTGGTGATGCAAAGTGCCGGTTCTCTCCAGTGCAAACGAGCAGCCATCAAAAACAAGTTCATCCTGACCGCCCACTAAATTCGCGCTGAGCATCGCTAGCCCACGGGCCGACAAATGTTTGCGAGCCACATCAAGGCGTTGCGACTGCTTATTAATATGAAAGGGTGAGGCGTTGAGGACTAAAACAGCATCAGGACGGAGGTCTTGTAGGGGTTTACAGGCCTCGTCAGTCCAAAAGTCCTCGCAGATCAAAAGCGCAAAGCGCTTACCAAACGATTCGACCACACAGCTTTCCTGCCCTGGATCGAAGTAACGCTTTTCGTCGAAGACATCGTAATTGGGTAGTGCCTGCTTGTGGTACCAGGCGAGTGGCTTGCCGCCACGTAACCACACGGCAGCGTTATAAAGCTTGCCATGCTTCCCACGCCTGGGCAGCCCTACGATGACATCAATCGGCAGCGATGCGATTTGCTCGCCGAGCAATGCAAGGCTCGACTCGCAACGGTCGATAAACGCTGGGCGAAGAAGCAAATCCTCAGGCGGATAGCCGCAAAGCGATAACTCCGGTGTGAGCAAAATGCCCACGCCCCGCGCACTGGCATCGCTTGCGGCCTCTACAATTCGCGCACGGTTTGCATCAAAGTCTGCAACGGTCTGGTTCAGCTGAGCTGCCGCAATAAGCATAAGGACTCCTCCACGTGGATTATCGCACGCGCTATCTCGAGCGGATTGCCGAAGTCCCCGAGTCGGCTTGGGACAGCCTGCTACCAAATCACCCTGCCGCTGGGCTCCTTAGTCATGCCATGCTTTCGGCTTTTGAAGAAGGCGCATGCCTTGGGACTGAAAGCGGCTGGGATGTTCACCACTGGACGCTGTGGCATCCCAATGGCGATCTTCTTGCAGCCTTGCCGCTCTATCGCAAATGGCATTCATATGGCGAGTATGTGTTTGACTGGGCTTGGGCCAACGCCTACGCGAGGCACGGACTTAACTACTACCCCAAATGGCTTAGTGCTGTGCCTTTTACGCCGATAAGTGGGCCTCGCTTGCTCCGTCGACATGATCATGATCCCTTGATCATGGCTCGCCTACTTGATGACTTAAAAGCCCTTCGCGGATCGTCAGCGCACCTATTGTTTAGCGATGGTCTGAATGAGTCGGATCGCACCACCTTGAAGTGTGCTTCCTGGATGCATCGAACCGGTGTGCAATTTCATTGGTACCACGCAAACTATAAGGATTTCGACGACTTTCTCCTTGCTTTATCGCAATCAAAGCGAAAAAAGATTCGTGCCGAACGCCGTAAGGTGAAAGAGCAAGGTATTGAATTCAAAGTGAAAAGTGGCGCAGATCTCCATGAGCGCGACTGGGCCTTCTTTTACGAATGCTATGAGCGCACCTATCGGCTGCATGGCAACGCGCCCTACTTAACGCCGGAGTTTTTTTTACGCCTGCATCATGCGCAAGCGGAACGCTGCGTCTTGTTTATCGGTTCCGATCAACAGGGCCCCTGCTGCGCGAGTCTGCTGTTTCGACACAAAGACAGGGCCTTTGGGCGCTACTGGGGCGCTGTCCGTGATTATCCCTTCGTACATTTTGAAGCTTGCTATTACCAGCCGATCGAATGGGCTATCCGCGAAGGCATTCAATGCATCGAAGGGGGAGCCCAAGGCCAACACAAAATGGCGCGCGGCTTTGACCCTACCCCTACCGAGTCTTGGCATTGGCTACGACACCCAGCCTTCGCTGACGCAGTTGAACAATTTCTAAGTCAGGAGGAGGCGCAAATGGGTTATTTGCTCGATGAACTCCAAGAGCATCGAGCATTCAAATCAACAAGCTCCGCTTAAGGAACTTATTAAAAGTGGGGTTTGACCGTCGCACTGCGAAAACGATCGAGTCCTTCAACGATTTCGCGCTTTGCATCATCGGGTCCGCCCCAGCCTTTGATCTTGACCCACTTACCAGGTTCTAGATCTTTGTAGTGTTCAAAAAAATGTTGGATCTGCATCAGACGCTCGGGCTGTAAATCCTCGGGGCGTTTCCAGTGTTTGTAGATAGGAAGAATCTTGTCAAGCGGCACAGCGAGTAGCTTGGCGTCGCCTCCCGCCTCATCATCCATCTTAAGCACACCAATCGGCCTGCAACGCAACACCGAGCCCGTTGTGACGGCAAAAGGCGTAATTACCAAAACGTCAACCGGATCTCCGTCTTCACCAATGGTATGAGGAATATAACCATAATTACAGGGATAGTGCATCGCCGTCATCATGAAGCGATCCACAAAAAGTGCGCCGGTTTCCTTATCCACCTCATATTTCACCGGTTCGGCATTCATCGGGATTTCAATAATGACGTTGAAATCATCTGGCGGGTTGCGACCGGAGTCGACGCGATCAAGATTCATGTTTATGTTCCTACTGGAGAATCCGAAAGTATAACGAAGGCTTCTGTTTCATTTTCAAGGAGAGACTGATATGCGCTTAGAAAACAAGGTGGTGGTGGTGACTGGTGGTGCCCAAGGCTTTGGCGAAGGGATCGTGCGGCGCTTTGCCACTGAGGGGGCTCGAATCGTTATTGGTGACATTCAAGAACAAGCAGCGCAGGACTTAGCACAGTCTTTGCAGTCTCGAGGCATTTCGGCCATCGCTGTTAAAGCCGATGTATCCAAGGGGCCTGATATGCACCACTTGGCAGCGACCACGCTCAAGTCCTTTGGTCGAGTTGACGTGGTCGTGAACAATGCCGGTACGTCCCATCGAAATCAATCGCTGATGACCGTCAATGAGGACGAGTTTGACCGCGTATTTGCCGTCAACGTGAAAAGCATTTATTGGGCCGCCCAGGCCTTTGTTGGCCACTTTCGAGCCCAAGGCGCTGGCGCTTTTATCAATATTGCCTCGACCGCAGGTGTGCGCCCGCGACCCGGGTTGGTTTGGTATAACAGCACCAAAGGCGCCGTCATTACTGCCTCAAAAGCGATGGCCGTCGAGCTAGCGCCTGACAACATTCGGGTAAATGTGATTAACCCTGTGGCAGGAGACACCCCTTTGTTGGGCACCTTTATGGGTGAGGATACGCCGGCAATGAGGGCAAAATTTATTGCCAGCATTCCCTTGGGACGTTTATCACAGCCCCAAGATATCGCTCATGCAGCACTCTATCTCGCCTCGGACGAGGCAGCATTTATTACAGGGGCCTGCCTAGAGGTTGATGGCGGCCGCTGCGTTTGAGCCGCTTCCCGGTAAAGACCCGTAGCCTCTTCACTGCGCTCGGTTTGCTCAAGTAAACGAGCCAGCGCAAGTCTTATGCCAGGTGAATCATCCTTGGCCATACTTTCACGCAAGTAGGCCTCGGCTTTGCCCCATAGCTGCTGTTCGCTGCAAACCCGGCCAAGGGCCGCGAGCAAGGAAGGCTCGGGCCCCCATCGCTGCAACCATTGCTCCATATTGTGTAGCTTTTCCCTGCCGCTTAATGCATCGAGCCCGGCATACTGGTCAACGACCGTGCCACTGAAGCGTTTCCGTAGCACGCGCTCAGCGATATCGGCGGCTGTCGAAAAGTCAGCGGCGCGGCGGAAAGCCTCGATCGCTGATTCGGCAATTGGCGATTCATAGGCGAGTTCGCGACCTATTTGTCGCCATAATGACTTGGTCGCAGCCAAGTCGGTACCGGTTTGATTCAGGAGATTGCGCCATGCGCGCATTCGCAACGCAGCAACGGCAGATGCTGCCACCATTTGCCTGCGCTCGAGCTGAGAGAGCACCGGCAATAAGGCTTGCCATTGTTGTTCGAGTTCAAGTGCTGCCAGGCGAAGGCGAAGTGCGTGAACTTGTCTTGCCGTACGGGGCTGCAAACGGTCTAGTGCCGCAAGCGCTGCAGCACCATCGCGATCTTGAATCGCGCAGTCGGCTGCTAAAAGCTGTGCCTGATCCTTGAGACCGAATTCTTGAGCACAGCGCTCGATCCACTGATCCCGGCGATCTAAGGCCCTGAGACCATGACAGGCGCGAGCAGCAACAAGTGCAGCCGCTCCACCTTGCTCGGGTAAGTGCAAGGCGAGTTGGCTTTGCTTTTCGGCTCTCGCGAATCGCCCCTCAGCCAGCGCAACCGTAGCTTCGCGAAACGCAGTCAAAGCCCGCTCTCGATAGCGATGTTCACGATGTGAACGAACCCGAGCGGGCAAGGAAATCAATTGGACGAAGGCTTTGGAGGCGAGGAACATCAAAACAACGATGGCGATCAGCAAGACCACAGCGGTGTTGATGGACAGATCAACACGGTATGGGGGCCAGAAGATCGCCAGGTTTCCGTGGTTGAACATGAGCAATAGCGCTACGGCCACGGCGCTTGCCAGAACAACCAAAATGCCTAGAATCCAGCGCATGGTTCAGTCCAGGGCTAGGATCAACATGGGGTGATGATTCAACACCCTTAGCTCCTAGCGAGCGGTGCGCGCATCGCGTGCGCTTCGCGCGCTACGAATGGCAGTAAGGGTTTCAGCGAGCGCTTGCTGGTCCAGCGACAGGCGCATCGATTGCAGCTGCTTGAGACTTTCTAGCTGAGCCCCGACTAATTGTTGCTCTGGATCGAAATATCGTTGCAGCAGCAGACTGGCACGATCGGTATCAGTTCTGAAAAGCACATCGTTTCGCCACATAGCTGCGAGCCTTGCACCCATTAGGTGCAAACGTAGTTGCTCACGCAAAAAGTAGGCTTCTTGAGGAGCTGCGAGTAGAGCATCGGGGCGATCCACCCGAGTGACCCTGAATAAATCGCGAATAGCACGAAGCAAGTTCAAACCCACTTGCTGACCCCAGCGGGCGAATTCTTCGGTGTGCACCCAGACTTGGGTGCCGTCACCTGTTTGTGAGCTTGTTGATTTCGCGTGAAGCACAGCATTTTCTTTTGTTGCTGGTTTCAACCCAGCTTTTGCTATTTCTTCAGCCTTGGAACTCGATAAGAGCTCCCCTGGTGTTCTTGCCTCCGAAAGTAGTTGCAAAGCGTCCACCTGACCAAGCATGACATCAAGGCGTTGAGCCACTTGAATCGGGTCGTGAACTGACTCGGCCTTTAAGCGTTCAACGTCGCGTTGCAAGGCGCGTTGAACTGCCAGGAGGCTAGGTTCTCTGAGCCGGCCCAATCGCAGATCGATCTCGCCGAGTACCAAGAGCGTCGTGTTTAACCCACCAAACTGAAGTTGCTGCACAGCGGCAAGAACGCTTCGCTCGATTTCGTGAAGCAGTGCATCAGCGGATTCAACCGCCATGCTCTTATAAAGTTGTTCGAGCTGTGCTTGCTGGCCAATGCTTTCGCTGACTTTGGATTCCAGTACTGATGCTCTTGATCCAAGCTCTCGCATCTCGTCCTGATAAAGTTTGGCTTGCGCTTCAAGCTGAACGATCCGTTGATCTGCTCCCTGAAGGCGGCGCGCTGCACTGGTCTCCACCCTATCCATCCGTTGCGAGAACCAGTATCCGGCACCGGCTGCAAGCGCCACGATGAGAACCAAGCTAAGCCAGCCCAAACCTGCACCGCGAGGCGCTGCTGACTTGGCTTGGGGACTTTCAGAAGATGTTGGTGACGGAGCCTGCGACGGCTGCGGGGCGCTTGGTGGTGGAACCTTTGGATCTTCGCTCGCTTGCATGCCCGCGATTCTAGCAAGTAAGCGCTAGGCCAAGGCGAGCGCGCCAAGAAATGCCTGCTTGCCCGCCACAACCCTTGACTCGCCGCAATAACCCAGGGCTCTTGCACGATCGATAATGCGCTCGTGAGGAGCGAATAGATGCGCCTCTACTAGCGCACTCGTAGCATGACTGAGCAAGCAACTTGTCGATCGATTCGCGCTCTTGATGGCACTTTGTTTGTTTTGATCAAGGACCTGTTGCCAACGCTCGAGCAGAGCGACCGAGCCGATCTGCCATGCAAGATTTTGGGTCGTTGCTAGGGCTTGTAAAAGCTGCGACCACCTCTCTGCCTGCCAGTCAATCCAGCACTCACGATAAACCGCATGCACGCTTACTGGGGGCGAGCCATGGGGTGGGTACAACGATTGAAGTGCTTCAACGCGATCTTGCGCACAAAGCAGATGCAGCCGACGGCTTCCAATCCATTCACGGGTCGATGGGTCCTTCATCAGGCTGGCGAGATCCCGCTGCCTTGAGCCTCCAAGCCTTCGAAGCGCATGGGGCTCGTCCGTTGGAAAGTGACGATGCAGTGCGTCGAGGCTACCCTCTCCCAAGCAAAGCCACGCCATTGAGCGAAGTTGCTGTTGGTCGAAACAGGCGTTTTGGAGTCCTTTCGCTAGACAGGCGATCGCACCGGGGCTGACCGGTAATAAGACATCAAGGTGAGGGTCTAGCTTAGTGATCCAGCTATTGAGCGCATTGGCACTGTCGCCCAAGGACTCGAGCAGCAGCAAGGCAGCGTCCAGTACCTCAAAGCCTTGATCCGCGAGCCAGCAGGCCTGCTCGCTTGCCCTTGGCTCTGCAAGGCTTAGGAGGACGGTGCGTTGACCCAAGGGGTTTCGCCTTGGCTCATCCAGGGTGTTGCACCCTGATCGATTAACTGGCGAGCAACCCTCGCACCTAACTCAACCGCATCTGCCTGTGAGCTGAGCTTCGCATGGTCTTCGGCATGGAGCATCCGCCCGTCATTAAGTCGGATACATGCCTTAAGCGTCATTTGATCCCGATCCAACTTGGCATGAGCCGCAAGTGGGACTCGGCAGCTGCCGCCAAGTTGCAGGGCGAGCTCTCGTTCGGCGGATACTTCTAATTGCGTTGGTCGGTGGGCTAACACCTGCAAGGCTTCGAGCAGGTCCTCGCGTTGAACCAGACACTCGATACCTAATGCCGCTTGGCCAACAGCTGGTAGCATAAGTTCGATGTCGCAGTACTGGGCGATGCGATGGCTGAGCCCAAGTCGCTTTAAGCCTGCAGCTGCCAAAACAATACCGTCAAACTCGCCACGATCAAGCTTAGCAAGGCGCGTGTCAAGATTGCCTCGTAAGGGTTGAATACGCAGATCAGGTCTGAATGTTTTTAGTTGCGCCTCTCTTCGCAAGCTTGATGTGCCCACGATGGCTCCCTCTGGCAGTGCGTGTATCGACGAATAGCCAGGACTAACCCAAGCGTCTCGCGGGTCTTCGCGCTCCATCACAACCGCCAGACAAAACGGTTCGGCGAGCGTCATCGGTACGTCTTTAAGCGAATGAACAGCAATCTCTGCATCGCCGCGCAGCAAAGCAAGCTCGAGTTCCTTGGTGAAAAGCCCTTTGCCACCAATTTCATATAAAGCGCGATCTAGAACGCGGTCGCCCTCGGTGGACATGGCAATAATGTCGACACTTGACTCGGGGTAGTGGCTTTTCAATCGGCTTTGCACATGCTCGGCCTGCCAGAGGGCGAGCCTGCTCTTGCGGCTCGCAATACGAAGAAGTTTGGGGGTGCTTGTCATCGATTTAAAAAGAAGACGCTTGCCGAGACTCAGGACACGAGATTTCGTACCACTGACCACTGCCGACGACTAACAGGCAGCCGATCGGGCAAGTCATGAAGGACTACCTGCCAATAAGGGTCGCTACCTTCGCCAGAACCGTCGGCACTGACCCGCTCAAAGCCGGCGATGGCCGCCTTGGACACCAAGGCATTGCGGTGAATGCGTACAAAGACATCCGAAAATTCTTCTTCAAGAGAGGTCAAGGATTCCTCAATCAAGAACTCTCGCTCCTTGCTGCGAATGGTGACGTACTTCATCTCGGCCTTGAGGTAAATCACCTGTTCGATGGGAACCAACTGAACCCGCCCACGCTCATGAACCGATAAATGCCTTCGCTTTGGCGAAAGCAATCTGGCGGCACTACCGGTCATCTCAATCCGCTCTTCTGCGCTGCGTTGACCGATCCGCCGAAGCGTGTCGAGTAAGCGCGCCACGCGAACAGGTTTAAGCAAGTAGTCGATAGCGCGAACCTCAAAGGCCTCGATAGCAAACTCATCAAAAGCTGTCACGAAAACGACCATGGGCATGACGATGCGGCCATGCGCCGCCTGCGCGGACAAATGCCGAGCCAACTCGATACCGCTCATGCCCGGCATTTGCACATCAAGAAAAACAACCTTGGGTTGTAAGCTTTCGATCATGCCAAGGGCTTCGGTACCCGAGCTTGCCTCGCCGACGACTTCAACCTTGAATTCTTTAGCAAGGTCACCGAGCAATTCGCGAAGGCGCGCCCGAGCTGGAGACTCATCGTCGACGATCAATACGCTGGTATGTTCAGACATGCGCAGACTTTTTTTCCTCGCGGCAAGGAAACTCGAGGGTGAGTCGAAAGAATTCCCGGCTTCGTTCAATATGCATCGATGCTTCGATATCGTACAGCAAGGCGAGCCTTTGGCGCACATTTGACAAAGCCATCTGTCTGCCTGCTCGCAAAGGCCCCTCACTTGTCATCGGGTTCTCGATCAACACCTGGACACGGTCCGAACGCCGAAACACTCTGAGCAGTACTTTGCCACCTTCTTGTGTAGGTTCGATCCCATGGTGGACCGCATTTTCAAGTAACGGTTGTAAAAGTAAGGGCGGAACAAGTGCCGCCAGCGCAGATTCATCCAAATCAAAGTCGACCTGTAGCCTTTCACCTAGGCGTTCCGATTCGACGGCCAAGTAATCGCGACAAAAACGCACCTCATCGGCAAGCGGTACGAGCTCACGCTCGTCTCGCAACAACATGCGAAACAAGTCGGCAAGCCCCTCTAGAACTGCTTCAGCGCGACGCGGCTCGCTTCTTATGAGACCAAGCACGGCATTGAGCGCGTTGAAGAGAAAATGCGGGCGTATCTTCGATTGCAAGGCTTGAAGTCTTGCGCGATCTAGCGCCGGCGACAAGGCCTGTTCGCGCCAGCGCAATACCAAGGCAATCATGGCTGCAACCCCTGCCCCACCAAGGCCGCGTCCAAGCAAGGCAAACCAATTGTCTTGCATGTGGTGTTCCATCATCTTAAGTACCGAGACGGTCCACCAAGCAGCAAGAATCGACAACGACGCTGAGAAGCCGAGCAAGAACGCCCACTGCATCCACTCGGGCCACAAAAGGGCGCGACGTCGTGTCAGACTCATCAGCGGCAAACCAATCAACATAGCGGGCAGGACCGCGAACTGTTGGGCAGTCCACTCAGCAACAAGTTCATCTAGATGGTCTGAAGCGCTCCATGCCACACATAAAAGCATGGCTTGAATCAACAAAAAGACCCGTAAGGCAATGCCTGGATTGGCACAGTCGGGAAGCACGGGAATTGGCGCTTCTTCTTCGCTAGCGACGATTTCAAGGCGGGTCATCATGATGGTTTGCTGTTGGCTGTCATTCGTTTATGGTCCTGATAACAAGGCAGTGATCCTATAATCCTGCCACTATGAGCAATTCACTTGACAGAAAACAAGAGGCTTGGTCGGCGCGCTTTAACGAGCCGGTGAGCGAAATCGTTAAACGTTACACCGCTTCGGTGGGGTTTGACCAACGCCTTGCCGATGCCGATATCAAAGCCTCGCTCGCCCACGCTCAAATGTTGAGCGAACGAGGCATTATCACGAACGCCGATTTCAACGCGATTGTTGAGGGCATGGCGCGAATAAGAGCCGAAATCGATCATGGTGCGTTTGTCTGGTCGATTGATTTGGAAGATGTCCATTTGAATATCGAGCGAAGGCTTACACAGCTCGTTGGCGACGCCGGTAAACGATTGCACACCGCCCGATCCCGAAACGATCAGGTCGCAACTGACATTCGTCTCTGGCTGCGCAGCGAAATCGATGAGCAGCTCAAATTGCTGAGGCAATTGCAAAAGGCCCTGCTTGATCAGGCAGGCCGACACGAGCAAACCGTGATGCCAGGATTCACCCATCTTCAAGTTGCCCAGCCCATCAGTTTTGCTCATCACCTGCTTGCCTACGTCGAAATGTTTTCGCGCGATGAATCTCGACTTTGCGATTTACGCCGGCGCGTCAATCGATTGCCGCTCGGAGCCGCTGCTCTTCCCGGCACGAGTTTTCCAATCGATCGTGAGCGGGTTGCCGCCCTACTCGATTTCGAGGGACTTTGCGAAAACTCGCTCGATGCGGTGTCTGATAGAGACTTTGCGATCGAGTACTGTGCGGCGGCTTCCCTGATCGCAGTACATTTTTCGCGACTATCAGAGGAATTGGTGTTGTGGATGTCACCCAACATCGCTTTCATCGACCTGCCCGACCGTTTTTGTACGGGCTCCTCGATCATGCCTCAAAAGAAGAATCCCGATGTGCCTGAACTAGCACGTGGCAAGACCGGGCGTGTTGTTGGGCACTTGATGGGATTACTCATGCTTATGAAGGCCCAACCACTGGCCTACAACAAAGATAATCAAGAGGATAAAGAGCCCCTCTTTGACACAGTCGATACGATTACTGATAGTTTGCGCATTTATATCGATCTGATTGCTGGCATCATGGTGAGAGAGGAGCGCATGCGTGAAGCCGCAGGACGTGGTTATGCAACTGCAACTGATCTTGCCGATTATCTTGTGCGCAAGGGCATGGCTTTCCGGGATGCGCATGAGGCGGTTGCTTTGGCGGTTCGAGAAGCAGACCGCGAAGGCATCGATCTCAGCGCGCTATCGCTAGAAAGACTGAAGGAGTTCTCGAACCTGATCGAGGACGACGTGTATCAGGTTCTGAGTCTTGAGGGCTCGCTTGCAGCGAGGAATCATGTTGGAGGCACAGCCCCTGCGGCCGTGCTTGCTGCCATAGCACGCCATCAAAAAAGGCTTGCTTGAAGCTTCAAGCGCTTGTGCGTAGTTTTAAGCACTCGCAAGCGCTCCAAACCTTAGACATTCCTAGCGCTTGCGCGGGGGCAGGTCGGTACAAATCCCCAGCGCTGCCTCTGCTGCCATGCCAATACTCTCTCCGAGTGTTGGATGAGGATGAATGGTCTTACCAATATCACTTGCATCAGCACCCATCTCGATGGCTAAGGCAATTTCACCGATCATGTCGCCTGCTTGGGTGCCCACAATCGCACCGCCAAGCAATCGGCCGTGGTCTGCGTCAAACAAAAGCTTGGTGAATCCCTCATCACGGCCATTGGCAATAGCGCGACCCGAAGCCGCCCAGGGAAACAGCGCTTTGTTGACTTTAATGCCGCGCTTTGCTGCGTCGGCCTCAGTAAGCCCTGCCCAGGCAATTTCTGGATCGGTATAAGCGACCGATGGAATAACCCGTGCATCGAAATGATCTTTAGAACCATGAGCCGCCTCGGCAGCAACATGGCCTTCATGAACGGCCTTGTGTGCGAGCATAGGCTGTCCGACAATGTCACCGATAGCGAAAATATGACTTTGATTGGTTCGCATCTGGCTATCGACCGGTATAAATCCGCGTTCGTCGTGTTTGACCATTGCTGAATCAAGACCGAGGTTCAGACCATTGGGTCTGCGGCCCACTGCACACAAGACAAGGTCATACGACTTTTCAGTCTGCTTGCCCTGGTCATCTTCAAACCTGACAAGTATGCCATCGCTCACGGCGCTCGCTCCGATGGTTTTTGTTTTTAGCATGATCTGATCAAATCGATGGCTATTGAACTGCTGCCATACCTTCACCAAGTCGCGATCAGCACCCGGCATCAAACCGTCGAGCATCTCGACCACATCAAGCCTGGCGCCGAGGCTTGAATAAACCGTTCCCATTTCCAGACCGATAATGCCACCGCCAATAATCAGCATGCGCTCAGGAATCAGCGGCAGCTCGAGCGCACCTGTTGAATGGACGACTCGAGGGTCCTCAGGCAGGAATGGGAGCTTAATCGCTTCAGATCCAGCAGCAATGATTGCCTTGGCAAAACTGATATTTCGCTTTGAGCCGTTGTGTTCATCGACTTCGATGGCATGTGGACTGACGAAAACTGCACGTCCTTGCACATGTTCAACTTTTCGGGCCCTGGCCATCGACGCCAGACCACCAGTGAGCTTCTTAATAACCGACTGCTTCCAGTCACGTAAGCCATCAAGTTCAAACTCGGGTTTCCCAAACCGAATGCCGTGCTTCGCCAAGCGCTGAGCCTCATCGCTAACGGCAGCTACGTGCAGTAAGGCTTTTGAGGGTATGCACCCAACATTAAGGCAAACTCCTCCAAGGCTGGCATATCGCTCAATCAGCATTACCTTCATGCCAAGGTCAGCGGCTCTGAAAGCCGCTGAGTAGCCGCCGGGTCCACCGCCTATAACCAGCAAATCACAATCAAAGTGACCCGAGTCAGTAGGTGGTTTCTCGCTGGACAGTACTTTGTCGAGTGGTGCCTTAGTGGGTAGTGCCTTGTCAGGAGCTGCCTGGGTAGGTCGTTGATCTGTTGCCGGCGAAGCTTCCAAAACTTGCGACGTTTGCCCTACCCGCTCGGCACTCGACGACTGCGATGTCGCTACACTGATCCGCATGATCAAGCTACCCTCCGAGACCTTATCGCCGAGCTTAACGAGAATCTCCTCAATAACACCTTCTTCGGGTGAGGGAATCTCCATCGAAGCCTTATCGCTCTCGACGGTAATCAAGGACTGCTCGTGTTTAACATGGTCACCTTTGGCGACCAAGACTTCGATCACGCCAACTTCGCTAAAGTCGCCAATATTAGGTAGTGTTACGTCGACGGTTGCCATATCAATTTTCTTTATCAAAGCGTTACGCGTCGGAAGTCGCTAAGTAGCTGGCCAAGATAGCTAATGAATCGCGCGGCCGCCGCACCATCAATCACGCGATGATCATACGAAAGTGATAGGGGCAGCATGAGTCGCGGCTCAAAGCTCGTGGTTCGAGCCTGCCACTGCGGCTTCATTTGCCCGCGCCCTACCCCCAAAATGGCTACCTCAGGGGCATTGATGATAGGTGTGAAAAAGCTACCGCCAATACCGCCTAGTGATGAAATGGAGATCGATCCACCTTGCATATCGGCTGGAGAGAGCTTGCCCTCTCTCGCCTTTGCTGCTAATTCAGAGCTCTCCCGTGCAATATCGAGGATCCCTTTCTTATCAGCGTCTCTCAGCACAGGAACCACCAAGCCATTGGGCGTGTCGGCAGCAAAACCTATATGCATATACTTTTTGAGAATCAAATCATCGCCTTCAAGCGAGGCGTTAAATTCTGGAAAACGCTTCAAACATTGAACCATCGCCTTGACAATAAATGCGAGCATCGTGAGCTTGATCCCTGACTTCGCGTGTTCGTCGTTGAGGGCTTGTCTGAAGGTTTCAAGGTCGCTGATATCGACCTCATCGTGTTGGGTGACGTGAGGAATCATCACCCAGTTACGATGCAGATTGGCCCCTGAGATTTTCTTGATTCTTGATAAAGGTTTGCGCTCGATCGCTCCAAATTTTTCAAAGTCAACCTTAGGCCAGGGAATTAAGCCCAAGGCGGCACCTGATCCGCTGGCCGATATGCCGTTCTGCTCTGTTGATGAAGGGCTGCTTTGTAAAGCACCCTTTACGTAGCTTTGAACATCAGTCTGGGTAATCCTTCCCTTTGCGCCACTTCCCTTGACACGGCTCAAATCAACACCGAGCTCGCGCGCAAATTTGCGAACCGACGGCGATGCATGGGGCTTGTCTAACAGAAGTGTTGCAGCGTCGGCCTGGTGAGATGTTGAAGCTTGCGGCATGGCAGTTTGTGGAGGGGTAGAAACTGCCTCGAGCTTTATCGGGCTCGTCGCTGCCGTGCTTTTCGCTGCTGCATCTGTGTCGATTGCGGTTGTTGCTGTCGCGGTTTGCGCTCGCTCACCGACAGAAAGCGATTGCTCGCTATGTCCCGCTAATTGAATACGCGCAATTGCTGTACCTTCTGATACTTT
The DNA here is from genome assembly GCA_900299025.1 of Burkholderiaceae bacterium. Taxonomy (GTDB): domain Bacteria; phylum Pseudomonadota; class Gammaproteobacteria; order Burkholderiales; family Burkholderiaceae_E; genus UBA3064. The sequence goes on along the minus strand of OMIE01000059.1, from coordinate 4,872 downwards.
ATCGCCAAGTTTTATAAGCAAACTTTCGATCACACCGGCTGCGTTCGATGGTATTTCCATCGATGCCTTATCACTTTCAACAGTGATGAGTGATTGTTCAATGTTTACATGATCGCCCGGTTTAACGAGCAACTCAATCACGGTGACTTCGGAGAAATCTCCAATGTCAGGTACTTTGATCTCCAGCACTTGCATGCGTTTTTCTCCGAAACGGGCTTTACGAATAATTATGCGTAGGCAGGATCAATTTTTTCGGGATTGATCTTATAACGAGCGATAGCCTCACTTAGTACCGAGGCTTTGAGCTGTCCTTCATTGACCAGATGCTTTAGTGCTGCCAAGACGACAAAACGACGATCGACCTCAAAATGTTCGCGTAATTTATAGCGGAAATCCGAGCGACCAAAACCATCGGTCCCAAGAACGCTGTAATCACGACCCTTAGGAATGAAAGCACGAATTTGATCGGCAAAGGATTTCATGTAGTCGCTTGTTGCAACAATAGAACCCTTTCGCGAGGCAAGCATTTCAGTGACATAGGCGACTTTGGGTGGCGCTTCTGGATGTAATAAGTTAAAACGCTCACAAGCCAAGGCTTGTCTGCGCAACTCAGTAAAGCTTGTTGTGCTCCATACATCAGCGGCGACCTGCCAATCGTCTGCAAGCATCTGTGCTGCAGCGATAGCCTCGCGCAGGATGGTTCCAGAGCCCATCAATTGCACCTTAAGTGTTGACTCAGGTGCCTTTTGCAGCAAATACATGCCTTTGATAATGCCTTCTTTGTCTTCATCTCGAAGGCCGGGATGGGCATAATTTTCATTCATCAGCGTTATGTAATAAAACACATTTTCCTGATTGCCGACCATTCGCCTCAAGCCGTCATGGATGATGACGGCAACCTCGTGTGCAAAACTTGGATCGTAGGAAACGCAATTGGGAATCGTGCTCGACAAAAGATGGCTGTGCCCGTCCTCGTGCTGTAATCCTTCTCCATTGAGGGTTGTTCGCCCAGCTGTCGCACCCAACAAAAATCCGCGCGCTTGCATGTCTCCAGCAGCCCAGGCCAAATCACCGATACGTTGGAAACCAAACATCGAGTAATAAATATAAAACGGAATCATGACTCGATTGTTGGTCGAGTAAGAGGTGGCCGCAGCGATCCACGAACTCATCGCCCCTGCTTCATTAATGCCTTCCTCAAGGATTTGCCCCGCTGCATCCTCGCGGTAATACATCACCTGATCCTTATCAACCGGCGTATATTTCTGACCAAAGGGTGCATAAATACCCAACTGCCTAAACATGCCTTCCATGCCGAAGGTGCGAGCCTCATCGGGCACAATCGGCACGATTCGATTGCCAATGTGTTTGTCTCGTAGCAGGCTCGTGAGAATACGAACAAAGGCCTGGGTGGTCGAGATCTCCCTTCCTTCAGTCGTGGGTTCGAGTACTGGTTTAAGTGCATCGAGTGCAGGTACCGCTAGTCTTTCATCAGCTTGCATACGTCGAGCGGGCAAGTAGCCGCCGAGGGCTTTGCGGCGCTCATGCATGTATACCATTTCGGGCGCATCTGCAGGCGGTCGGTAAAAAGGCAGCGATTCAACCTGATCGTCTGCGATTGGAATATTAAAGCGGTTGCGAAATTCAAGAATCGTCTGTTTATCGAGTTTTTTGAGCTGGTGGGTTGGATTTTTCGCCTCGCCAGCACGACCCATACCATAGCCCTTCACTGTTTTGGCAAGGATGACGGTCGGTTGATGTTTATGATTGATAGCGCTATAAAATGCTGAATAGACCTTGTGTGGATCGTGCCCGCCTCGATTTAAACGCCAAATGTCGTCATCGGTCATCTTGGCTACCATCTCGAGCAAACGAGGATGCTTGCCAAAAAAGTGCTTTCGAACGAACGCGCCATCATTTGCCTTAAAGGCCTGATACTCGCCGTCGACCGTCTCTTCCATCACGCGCTGCAAAATCCCGTCACGATCGACAGCAAGCAGCGCATCCCAATAAGAACCCCATATTAATTTGATGACGTTCCAACCAGCACCTCGAAAATCGCCTTCGAGCTCTTGAATAATCTTGCCATTGCCGCGAACAGGCCCGTCAAGTCGCTGAAGATTACAGTTCACGACAAAAATAAGATTGTCGAGACGCTCTCTTGCTGCGAGGCCAATCGCGCCGAGTGATTCGGGTTCGTCCATCTCGCCGTCGCCACAAAATACCCACACTTTGCGCTTCGACGTGTCGGCGATTCCACGGGCATGGAGGTACTTCAAAAAGCGCGCTTGATAAATGGCTGTGAGTGGGCCCAGACCCATCGACACAGTCGGAAACTGCCAAAAGCTTGGCATTAACTTGGGATGTGGATACGACGATAGCCCTTTGCCATCAACCTCTTGCCGAAAGCCATTGAGTTGATCCTCGGAGAGTCGTCCTTCCAGGAAAGCACGTCCATAGACGCCGGGGGCAGCATGCCCCTGAAAATAGACCAAATCCCCACCGTGGTCTGGCGTTTCTGCGTGCCAGAAGTGATTCATTCCCGCACCGATCATGGTCGCCAGCGAGGCAAAGGTCGCAATATGTCCACCCAAGTCGCCGCCATCGGCCGGATTGTGGCTGTTGGCCCGAACCACCATCGCCATTGCATTCCACCGGATGTATGAGCGAATCCGCTCTTCAAACTCGGCATTGCCTGGCGATGCGATTTCGAGTTGAGGCGGAATCGTATTGATGTAGGCCGTATTCGGTGAGAACGGAATGTAGCCGCCGGAGCGCCTAGCTAACTCAATCATTCGTTCGAGCAAATAGTGCGCGCGCTCAGCCCCCTCTGTCCTTAAAACCGATTCAAGGGCATCGAGCCATTCTTGTGTTTCTATCGGATCGTGATCGTCGCTGCGACTGTTCGTTGGTTGCTGAGGCAATGCAGACATTGGCGCTTCTCCCATGGAATGCCCCGATTCTAGGAAGTGCTTGATCAAACAACAAGCAAAATTTCGTAGAATGAAAAATAATTTCGTATTATGGAATCATGACGGAATAGAGCAAACAATCAGCCTTCACCCTACAATCTCTTTCCATGCCACTTACTCCCATACCCCGCTTCGACGGGCGCTTATCGGTTGTTGTTCCAGTTAAAAATGAGGAAGACAACATTGAGCCGTTGATCCGTGAAATCGTAGCGGCGCTTGGAGCCGATGGTGCAAAGCTTCAGGACTTCGAAATTATTTATGTCGATGATGGGAGCACGGACGACAGCTACAAGCGCTTACTCAATCTGAGCAAAAGCTTGAATGTCCTTCGGGTGATCAAGCATCGGTTTTCTTGCGGTCAGTCTTCGGCTGTGCATAGCGGTGTTCAGGTGGCTCAATTTTCATGGATTGCAACGCTCGACGGTGATGGGCAGAATGATCCCGCTGACCTTCCCAGCATGATTGAGCAATTGATCGCGCATCAGACCAAGAGTGATCGTTTAGTAGCTGTTTGCGGGCATCGTGTTAAGCGAAATGACGACTGGTTGCGGCGTGCTTCGTCGAGGGTGGCAAATCGGGTGCGTGCTGCGATTTTGCAAGACGATACGCCTGATTCAGGCTGTGGCCTGAAGCTGTTTGCCCGTACGGCTTTTCTTGAGCTGCCCTTTTTTAACCACTTGCATCGCTTTCTTCCCGCCTTATTCAGGCGGCAGCAACGCGAGGTGATTTCAGTAGCGGTTAATCATCGACCAAGGACCTTGGGCAGTTCGAAGTACGGCCTTAATAATCGCTTGTGGGCAGGTTTACTCGATCTGGCGGGTGTGTGGTGGCTGAATCGTCGAATGAAATTGCCCCTGATTGACCCACCGTGTTCAAGCAACAAGACTCAGCCTTAGCAAGCGCTGGACCGGCGTTTGGTCCCTTTTTGCTGTTAGCGATACTAGCCTTGTGTGCTCAGTTCAGACCAATTTTGCCGGTCGATGAGACCCGTTATCTGGGCGTGGCCTGGGAGATGTGGCTTCGAGGTGACCAACTTGTTCCTTATCAGAATGGGGCCCCCTATGCTCATAAGCCTCCGCTATTATTCTGGCTGATTCAATCGGGGTGGTGGCTTTTCGGTCTTCAAGAAGTATGGCCTCGTCTGCTCCCGAGCCTTTTTGCAGCCGGACATCTGGTTTTTAGTTTCCTTGCAATAAGACGCTTGCTGCAATGGGATAGCACGCTGAGAAGACGTCGCGACATTGAACCGGGTCGAGCTGAGCATGTATCTTCGCTCACACATGGGCAATCGTTGGCTCAAGCAAGCCTTTGGATTCTCAGCGGAAGCTTGCTTTGGACTTACTTCGCCACCGGCATCATGTTTGACATGATGCTTTCCATGTTTGTAGTGATGGCATGGTACGGACTCTTTGAGAGCGGCTGGGCATGGTTTGAGCGTCGTGAGCGCGGCGCGATGTTGAAAGCCTTTGGGTGGTTTGCCATCGGCCTTTTCGGTGCACTGATGAGTAAAGGGCCAGTTGCTCTTTTGCACATCATGCCCTTGGCCCTAGGTCTACCCTTTTTGCTCCGCGATAAACAAGCTTCGATGATGTGGTGGCTTAGCCTGCTTCTTGCATGCCTTATTGCCTGTAGCAGCATGCTTGGCTGGGCCCTGGCGGCAGCGTCCGCTGGCGGTGAAGTTTATGCAAAGGCGATTCTCTGGGGTCAGACTGCCGGGCGCGTTGTGAAGTCTTTTGCTCACCGTGCTCCGCCGTGGTTCTACATGGCCAGCATGCCGGTCATGTTTGCACCCTGGCTTTTCTGGCCTCGGCTTTGGATCAACTGGTGGCAGTCCGTGACAAGAATCAGGCAATCAGGTCTAGTCGAAAGCCTGGCTCGCAGTCGCCTTTTGGCGGGCACG
>OMIE01000058.1 GCA_900299025.1 Burkholderiaceae bacterium | reverse complement strand
CCTGAGGCCACGCGTCGTATGCGTGAGTATCCGCATCAACTCTCGGGGGGCATGAGACAACGTGTCATGATTGCAATGGCGCTAGCCTGTAACCCGCGGCTGTTGATCGCGGACGAACCCACAACAGCGCTTGATGTGACCATTCAGGCGCAAATTCTAGATTTGATGTCCGATCTTAAGCGTCGGATAGGGGCGGCGATCATGCTGATCACCCATGATCTGGGTGTGGTAGCCGAAGTCGCAGAGCGGGTCATGGTGATGTACGCAGGCCGTAAAGTGGAAGAAGCTTTGGTAGGTGATCTTTTTGAAAACCCACAGCACCCTTACACCATAGGACTACTCGGTGCTGTCCCAACCATTGAGGTCAAGATTGATGAAGAAAACACTCGACTGCAGGAAATACCGGGGCTCGTACCAAGCCTAAAGCAGAAGATCCAAGGCTGTGTGTTTTCAAGCCGCTGTTCGCGTTCGCAGGCGCTATGCGAGGAGCACGCGCCCGCGCTTAGAATGATCCGCGATGGGCACAAGGTCGCCTGCCACTTCCCAGGTGCTCGTGTTGCCTGACCGCGTCGTTAACCAATAAATCCTGTAAGCCCCGTGAAGCAATCCACCCTTGAACCCCAGCAGCCAAGCTCGTTGCCGCAGCCACAGGTAAAACCAGCGTTGCTCGAGCTGCGTTGTGTCGAGAAACGCTTCCCGGTGAAGTCAGGCTTTTGGTCCAGTTCCAAGCAGTTTGTTCATGCGGTCGATGGTGTTTCGTTTTCAATTGTCCGTGGTGAGACGCTTGCGTTGGTAGGTGAATCAGGCTGTGGGAAATCCACCGTAGGAAGATCGATTCTTCGTTTGTTCGAGTTGAGTGGCGGAGAGGTGCGGCTTGACGGCGAACGCATTGATCATCTCAGTGATTCGAAGCTGCGTCCCTTGCGAAAACGGATTCAGGTTATTTTTCAAGATCCTTTTTCAAGTCTCAATCCGCGCTTGAAAGTTAAAGAAATTATCGCAGAACCGATTCGAAATTTCTCGCTTGCCCGCAGTGAATCGGATCTTGATCAACGAGTTGCAGGCTTGCTTGAGAAAGTCCGCCTTCCTCGAGACGCAGCAAGTCGATGGCCACATGAGTTTTCGGGTGGGCAAAGACAAAGGATCGGCATTGCGCGCGCGCTTGCTGCAGAACCTGATCTGATCATTTGCGATGAGGCAGTGTCTGCTCTTGATGTGTCGGTGAAAGCCCAAATTGTTAACTTGCTCCAGGATCTACAACGAGAACTTGGCATGGCGCTTTTGTTTATTAGCCATGACCTTGCCATTGTTCAGCATATGACCCATCGAGTTGCGGTCATGTACTTGGGCAGGATTGTCGAGATCGCAGATCGAAAAGCCTTGTTCGAGCGACCCTTGCATCCGTACACCGAGGCGCTGTTGTCTGCGGTACCCGTGCCTGATCCAAAAAAGAAGGCGAAAAGAATTGTCCTACAAGGTGACGTACCAAGCCCTATCCAGCGACCTGAGGGCTGTCACTTTCATACGCGCTGCCCAATGGTGCAGGAACGCTGCCGGAAAGAGTCGCCTGTTTTGAGTAAACAAGGCGACGGGCGCTGGCTCGCATGCCATTTCCGGGGTGAATGACGATGGCCCGCATGCTCACGGTAGCAGCTGCCCAACTAGGGCCGATTGCAAGGACTGACTCTAAAGCATCGGTTGTTAAGCGTCTATTGGCGTTAATGAGGGAAGCTAAGGCGCTTGGTGCCGATGTTGTTGCTTACCCTGAACTTGCGCTGACAAGTTTTTTTCCTCGTTGGTATTTTGAAGATCAGGCACAAATCGATCAGTTTTTCGAAACTGAAATGCCGTCCCCAGAAACCCAAGCACTCTTTGACGAAGCGAAGCGACTGTCTATTGGTTTTCATCTAGGGTACGCTGAACTCGTAGACAATGCGGGAAGTAAGCGGCGCTTTAATACAGCGATTCTCGTTAATCAACAGGCAGAGATCATTCATCGTTACAGGAAAATTCATCTGCCCGGTCATGATCAGCATGAACCGTGGCGGGCCTTTCAACACCTGGAGAAGCGATACTTTGAAGTAGGCGATTTAGGTTTCGGTGTCGTCAACGCGTTCGGTGGGTTAATGGGTGTTTGTATTTGTAACGATCGTCGCTGGCCGGAAAGCTACCGGGTGATGGGTTTGCAAGGTGTTGAAATGATTTTTATAGGCTATAACACTCCTGTACATAATCCGCCGGCACCAGAGCATGATGCCCTTTCTAATTTTCATAATCGCTTGGTGATGCAGGCTGGCGCTTATCAAAATGCGAGCTGGGTGCTTGGTGTTGCAAAGGCAGGGTTGGAAGAGGGTGTGATGCAAATCGGTCAGTCGCAAATCATTGCGCCCTCTGGCGAATTGGTTGCTCAATGCTCAACGCTTGGCGATGAGTTATGCGTTGCGCGTTGCGATTTGGACCTTTGCCTTTCCTACAAGCAAACAACCTTTAATTTTGAGCGTCATCGCCAACCCGAACAATATCGCTTGATCGTCGAACGTCGTGGCGCCCAATTACCTTTGCAGAATACTTGATCGTTACTTTTTTTGATTGACCTTTCGGTTGGGTGTCGACATACCGAAAATCACACCTGGTATTCAATCGGTTTCGCGAGCATTCGCGTTTGTTTGGCAAGCCATCGGTCTTGTCCTGGGAATGCACTTAACAAGGCGGCAATCGGCAACTTGTCTGCATCCATCGCTATCGGAACGGTTAGCACCGGACCTCCTAAGGCTGTCCAACCTGCGATATAACTAGGGTCGCCTGTCCAATCGAGACCTTTAGGCGCAGTCTGCGGTGTTGCAGGCATCAGGAAGACCTGATGCGGTTTAAAACGTTTAAAAAACTTAAATCTCAACAAGTTGATTTCGCGTCTGGCTTCATCATAGCTTTCCGCCTTAATTGAAAGACCTTCATGCATGGCGGCCCAAAGCTTCGGACCGATTTGGGAGCTTCCATGTTCACGCAAATGAGCGAGGCTGTGGCCACATTCATAAAGCATCGTGAGTCTTTGCAAGGCTACAAGCCTGCCAAAATCGATCGGTGATCGCATGCGCTTTAAGGGGGTTGCACTCGTCTTGTAGGCATCAATGGCATTCGATATTGCCGCCTGAATCGAAGTTGCGGCATTGTCGATCAGGGGGTCTTCGATAACGATGATCTCCGGAGCCTCGCCAGATGTAGCATGGCTGGGCATATAACTAGGCGCTAGACTGAGGTAGGCAAGTGCGGCGTCGGTAGCCCGATAGGCCAGTAGTCCCGGTGTGTCGTAGTTGGGCGCAAGTGGCGTGATACCAAAATTTATAAGACTTCCAGTACTTGGTTTAAATGCACCGATGCCACAGTAGGCTGCAGGTCGATTCACGGACGCAACCGTTTGTGTCCCAACGGCAAGTGGCGCCATGCCTGCTGCAACAGCTGCTGCCGACCCTGAACTTGATCCACCTGGTGTGTGGCCAAGCGCGTGGGGGTTGCGAGCAGGTGAGGCGTCTTGCAAAGCAAACTCTGTGGTGTGCGCCTTACCTAAAATGACGCAGCCGAGTTGCTTAAGACTTGCCACGATGCTGGCGTCGGCTGTCGCTGGCTTTGCGCGCTGTAGTGATTTGGAATTCGCGCGGGTTGGGTACCCCATGACGTTGATAATGTCCTTGATAGCAACCGGAATGCCGTGCAATAAACCGCGGTCGACACCTTCCCTTAGTTCTTGATCACGCATGGATGCCTCGCGCAGCACTTGCTTGGGCTTCACCATACGCCAGGCTCGTACCTTCGCGTCCACTTCCTCGATCCGTTCTAAGTACTGCGCGGCCAGCGATGTTGCTGTGATTTCACCACTTCGCAAAGCTTTCGCCAGGCTTTTGATTTCGCCTGGATTACGGACCAAACCCGTATTGATGCTTGCTTGAGAATCTTTCATGATGTTAGTGACACCCTTTGAATATTTGAAT
>OMIE01000057.1 GCA_900299025.1 Burkholderiaceae bacterium | reverse complement strand
TTCAAGCAATTATTCCTCGCTTCGCAGGGCCTTGAACTTGGCGGCCATGGTGGGATTACCTCGTGTGAGTTTCTTGATACTTACATCTTGCGCTTTATCGTTGGCAAGTCGCAGGTTGCGGTCTGTGCCAAGGAGAGCTTCCTTGGTTTTTTGAAGGTGATCGATCGATTTGTCGATTTCGTCAATCGCCGTCTGAAACCGCCTTGACGCCAAATCATAATTTTTCGCAAAGCCGGTTTTGAAGCTATCAAGCTCGGCTTCGAAGTGTGTGATGTCTATGTTTTGGGCTTTCATGACTGCAAGTTCACGCTTAAAAGTCATCGACTTTTGCGATGCATTGCGCAACAAGGTGATGATTGGTATAAAAAATTGAGGTCGAATCACGTACATTTTTTGATATCGATGTGAGACATCGACAATCCCGCTGTTATAAAGATCGCTTTCAGGTTCAAGCATTGAGACTAAGACCGCATACTCGCAGGATTTTTCTTGCCTATCTTTGTCAAGTTCTTTGAAAAAATCTTCATTTCTATTTTTTGAAGCGCTACGGTCGCTTTCGTTTTTCATCTCAAACATAATCGAGACGATCTCCAGGCCATCTGGGTCAAGCTCTCGGAAAACATAGTCACCCTTGCTTCCGCCTCGCGCATCGTTGTCTTTCTCAAAATAAGCGTTTGGAAATGCACTGGCACGTAGTCGATTGAATTCATTCTCGCAATGTTGTTCCAGGGTCTCGCCGAGCATTTTGCTCGACAGTCTTGCCTTCATGTCGCGAAGACGCTCGATTGCTTCATCGCGGTCTTTGAGCTGAGTTTCATACTTGTCCTTCAAGGCGGCTTCGGCGAGTTGCTTTTCAACCTTGCTCTGTTCAAGTTTGACTGCAAGACGATCGCGCTCGCTTGCCATTGACTGAATCGCTTCATTGATCGCAAGTTTTTGGCTAAGGTCATGCGATCCGATTTGTGCTTTTAAGCGCTCAATCAGCTGATCCTTTTGGGCGGCTTCACGCACGAGCGCCTGACTAAGTTGGGCTTTGACCAGTTCAATAGCCGTGCGTTTGTCTTGCTCGGCTAGAGCGAGGCGCTTTTGGAGCTCTGCGTCGAACTCGCGGTCTCGGATCTGTTTCATGATGTCGGCATAGCCCGATTCATCGATCTTGAAGGCCTTGGAACAATGAGGGCAAATAAGGTCGTGCATGCAAAAGCTCACGCTGAATGTGATAACGGAAACCAAACTAAGAATCGACAACCACCTGCCTTGCCGTTTGCAGTAATTGGGCTTTGGAGGCTCAACTCAAGCCGATGTTGCTTGGCGATTTCGCGAACAATGGCCAAACCAAGGCCACTGCCACTGGCTTGGTGACCGAGTACGCGATAAAAACGTTCAAACACGAGCGCCTGTTCTGCCTCGGGTATACCTGGACCGTTATCCTCGACCTCGAGCAGCAATTTTGCATCGCTCGACCTAAGCCTTACGGTGACAATACCGGGCTTAGAACAATAGCGTAAGGCGTTGTCGACTAAATTATTGAGCATTTCAGACACCATGACCGGGTGGATCCATACCTTGAGCCCTTCGACTTCGGGATCCACTTCAAGTCCAAAATCGTGGCCTGCAGCAAGCGCTTGATCGGCCCAGTCCTGAGCCCATTCACGCAGTTGCTGCGCGAATGCAATCGGCACCATGCGATATTGTGCCTGGTCGAAACTCTCGGTTCGGGCGAGGGAGAGCAATTGATTCAAGACGTGCGCTGCCCGTTCTGAACTTCGTATCAATTGGCTGAGACTTTGTCGAATTTCATCAGGATCGTTGCTCCTCAAGGCGAGTTCGGCCTGGGTTCGAATACCGGCGAGTGGTGTTTTCATTTGGTGGGCTGCGTCGGTAATAAAGCGTCGCTGCAGGCGCATCAATTGCCCCATCCGGTCAAGCAAATCGTTGAAGGAACTCAGCAAAGGCGCTAGCTCTTCGGGTGTACCTCTGACTTGCAGCGTTGATAAATCATCGGGGCGCCGGTCCTGTATGCGCTGCTGTAATCGCCCGAGTGGTTTTAGTGCCTGAGTAAGCCCAAACCACACCAAAACAATTGCGAGCGGAAGTACGATGAATTGGGGAAAAATCAGGCCTCTAATGATCTCATTGGCAAGTGCCTCACGCGATTCTGTTGTTTCAGCAATTTGAACAATAAGTGATTGTTGTTCGGTATTGAGCGCAAGTAGGTGGACAGCGCTCACGCGGACTTCTTCACCGTGATAGCGTGCATAACGGATAGAGACAGCCTCAGGATCTGGTAAGAAATCAGGATCATGGCTGGGCACATCAGGGTCACCTGCGATGTAGCCACCATCGGGTAATCGGATTTGATAACGATAAGTGGTTCCCCCCTGGGTGCCACTAGCTTGGCTGCTCAAAGGGATGATCGGTGGAAAGCCTCCGGGCATATATTCCTGGGCGCGAACCCTTTGTGCAATCAGCAGCGATTTTTCCTCAAGAGCGCGGTCAAAGGGTTGGTCTGCAATCGAGCGGGCCATTGAAAAGGTCAGTACGACGCTCAAGGGCCAGAGCAAGAGTAAGGGCGCGAACATCCAGTCAAGGATTTCTCCAAAGATCGTTCGTTGCTCGGGTTCTGGCGCACGCAGGACGGCAAAAAGGCCGGCACGCTTCGGGTTGGAGTGGCCGCCTGTGTCGCTGCTTGCAGCGCGTCGAGCAAGACTTTGGCTTTGCTCAGTGCGTCTGGGTAGGCCGTTCAAGGCAATATCCGAGCCCGCGTACCGTTGAGATGGTGACATCGCAACCATCAAGCTTTTTTCTCAATCGGTGTACGTAGACTTCAACCGCGTTATGGCTCACTTCGTGGCCCCACTCGCAGAGGTGTTGCACGATATGCTCTTTGCTCACAAGCCGCCCAACACGTGTGAGCAGTACTTCCAAGAGCGCTACCTCACGAGCAGATAACTCTAAGGTTTCATTTTGGTGAAAGGCAGTTCGGGCTGACTGGTCGTAGGTCAGCGAGCCGTGCTGTATTTGTGATGATGCTTTACCCATCCCCCGACGCACTAATGCTCTAACGCGTGCCTCGAGTTCGCTGAGTGCAAAGGGCTTGGCCATGAAGTCGTCAGCGCCCGCATCAAGCATTTTGACGCGTTGTTCAACCGAATCGGTTGCAGTGAGAATGAGAACCGGGATACCCGATTGTCTTGCTCGGAGTCGCTTTAAGACCTCAATCCCGCTGAGTCCTGGCAAGCCAAGATCAAGGATCAGTAGATCAAAGGATTCAAATCCAAGCGCTGTGTCGGCGCTTTGGCCGGATACGAGATGATCAACCGCGTAGCCCGCTTGTCGTAGCGAGCGGCTTAAGCCATCAGCCAGTATCTCGTCGTCCTCGACTAATAGGATGCGCATGATCTGTCTCCCCTCCTGCTGCCTGCCGTATTAAGTCGGCGGTTTCTTTTGCTACACGCGCTGCAGCCTCAGCGTAATCCTCTCCGTCGCTCGCGTAAAGGATTGCGCGGGAAGAATTCAACATCATGCCCCATCCCAAATCGTCGCGACCCGCTCTAACGGCCGCGGCAACATCCCCTCCTTGAGCGCCTATGCCTGGAACGAGCAGGGGAAGATCAGGGGCGAGCTCACGTACACGCGCGAGTTCCAGCGGGTAGGTGGCACCCACAACCAAGGCCATTTGCGCATCGCGATTCCAACGATGGGCCGCCAAGAGGGCTACCCATTCATAAAGTGGCAATTGACTACGAAGGGCAGGCTGAGCTCCGGCGGGAAACGCTTGCCAATCCGCATCGGGTATTTGCACTTCAAGCCCTTGTAGGTCAGCACCTCCAGGGTTTGAGGTACGGCAAAGCGCAATCACCCCCCGGTCTTTGTAGGTGAGGTAGGGCGCGATGGAATCGGTGCCCATATAAGGGCTCACCGTAACCGCATCAGCCTTGTATCGCTCAAAGGCCTCGCGTGCATAGTGCTCGGCGGTACTTCCGATATCGCCGCGCTTGGCATCGAGAATCGTTGGAATACCCGGATGCCTTTGTCGCAAATAGTCCATGAGTGCTTCAAGGCAGTCTTCAGCGCCAAGGCTTGCAAAGTAAGCAATTTGTGGCTTAAACGCGCAGGCAAATGGGGCAGTGGCATCGGCAATTGAGGTACAAAAAGCAAAAAGTGCATCCGACCTTCCCTTGAGCGGCGAGGGAAATCGGGACGGGTCTGGGTCGATACCGACGCAGAGCATGGAGTCGCTTATGGTCCAAGCCTTGCGTAGTTTGGCTACAAAACCAGTCGATGGCGACAGCTTGTCACAATCCATCGTTTATGTCCGCGTTGAGGCGCCTGCCGTTGCTAGCATCAAAGACGTGTAACAAAGCTGGGTCAGTACATAGGCCAATCGTTTCGCCCACTGCAAAAGCATGACGTTCGCGAAATACAGCCACCAGGTCGCCTGCGTCAGACTTCATGTGTACGAGGGTGTCTGCCCCTGTGGGTTCAATCACTGCAATCCTGCCGCGCAGTGCCTGCGATTGATCGGGCGAGCAAAGTTGTAAATGCTCAGGACGTATCCCAAGTCGAATTGCTTTGGGTCCAGGGGCATTAGCCGCTTTCATCGCAGGCGCCGCCCATTGAGTCTGTCCTTTGAAGACGATGGCGCGACTGTCTTGGATCTCAGCCTCGAGCAGGTTCATCGCTGGCGAGCCAATAAAGCTTGCAACAAAGGGATTAGCTGGGCGGTCATAGAGCTCAAGCGGTGCACCAATCTGCTCGATCACCCCATCATGCATGACCACGATCTGATCAGCCATGGTCATTGCCTCAATTTGATCATGGGTGACATAGATCGCTGTGGTTTTCAGTCTGAGGTGGAGTTCCTTGATTTCCGCCCTCATCTGAACCCTGAGCTTGGCGTCGAGATTCGATAGCGGTTCATCAAAAAGGAAAACTTGTGGATTGCGGACAATGGCCCGGCCCATCGCCACCCGTTGCCTTTGGCCTCCTGACAGTTGCCTCGGATAACGCTCGAGCAAGGCATCCAAGCCCAAGATCTGGGCGGCTTCTTTCACACGTGAGGCCATTTCCGCTTTGCTCTGTCCGGCAAGCTTGAGTGAAAACCCCATGTTCTGCGCGACCGTCATGTGCGGATAGAGCGCATAGTTTTGAAACACCATCGCGATATCTCGATCTTTGGGCGGCACGCTGTTGACCACGCGATCGCCGATCAGAATATCCCCCGAGCTGATTTCTTCAAGACCTGCGATCAGTCTCAACAAGGTTGATTTGCCACAGCCTGAGGGCCCGACCAAGACGCAAAACGCGCCGTCTTCGATCTTCACATCGACGCCACGCAATACCTTGGTCGGACCAAAGTCCTTGACGACTTGTTTGATCTCTACGCTTGCCATCGAACCAAGATCCTCTGCGCTAACAAGAAGACACGATAGTACCGGTTTCCATCATTGAGCCAGGGCTTGGCATGAAACAAAAACAAAAGGCCTGGCTTTTGACCAGGCCTCTTGCCGCCAGAGGGCGCCCTGACCTGTTGGTCAGCGCTGCAAACCGGCGTTGCGAGACGCGGGGTCTCACATAAGGGGTGTTACATATCCATGCCGCCCATGCCACCCATGCCGCCCATGCCGCCTGGCATACCGCCGCCAGCAGCAGGCTTGTCATCAGGGGCCTCAGCAACCATGGCATCGGTTGTGAGCATCAAACCGGCTACCGAAGCAGCGTTTTGAAGTGCTGTACGCGTTACCTTGGTGGGATCAACAACGCCCATTTCGAGCATGTCGCCATAGCTTCCGTTGGCAGCGTTGTAGCCATAGTTACCTTTGCCCTCGAGGACCTTGGCAACGACAACGCTGGGCTCATCACCTGCATTGGCAACGATGAGGCGCAGAGGCTCTTCAACGGCGCGCATCACGATCTTGATGCCAGCATCTTGATCGGGGTTGCTTCCAGCTACCTTGGTTGCGCCACGTGCACGCAAGAGCGCAACGCCACCGCCAGCCACGATACCTTCTTCGACTGCAGCACGGGTCGCATGCAATGCATCTTCGACACGGGCCTTCTTTTCTTTCATCTCAACTTCGGTTGCTGCGCCGACGCGGATGACTGCAACGCCACCTGCTAGCTTGGCAACACGCTCTTGAAGCTTCTCGCGGTCGTAGTCTGAAGTGGCTTCTTCGATTTGTGCGCGGATTGCTTTCACGCGCGCCTCAATGTTGCTTGCGTCGCCTGCACCATCGATGATGGTGGTGTTTTCCTTGCCGATCTCGATGCGCTTGGCGCGGCCAAGATCTTGGAGCGAGGCTTTTTCCAGCGTCATGCCGGTTTCTTCAGAAATCACAACACCGCCGGTCAAAATAGCCATATCTTCGAGCATGGCCTTACGACGATCGCCAAAGCCAGGAGCCTTAACGGCGCAGGTCTTGAGAATGCCGCGGATATTATTGACCACCAAAGTTGCAAGAGCTTCGCCTTCGACATCTTCGGCAACAATCATCAGCGGACGGCCAGCTTTGGCAACACCTTCAAGCACGGGGAGTAGTTCACGGATGTTGGAGATCTTCTTGTCATAGAGCAAGACAAAGGGATCGTCCAGCACAGCGATTTGCTTGTCGGGATTGTTGATGAAGTAAGGCGAGAGGTAGCCGCGGTCAAACTGCATGCCCTCAACAACATCGAGTTCGTTGTTCAATGACTTGCCATCTTCAACGGTGATTACGCCTTCTTTGCCAACTTTCTCCATCGCTTCAGCGATGATGCGGCCGATTTCCTCGTCGGAGTTGGCTGAAATCGAACCAACCTGAGCGATCTCTTTGGAGGTGGTCGAAGGCTTGCTAATCTTCTTGAGTTCCTCGATCAAGGCGGTCACCGCTTTGTCAATACCGCGCTTGAGATCCATTGGGTTCATGCCAGCCGCAACAAACTTCATGCCTTCGCGAACGATCGCTTGGGCAAGAACGGTTGCTGTGGTGGTGCCGTCACCGGCGTTATCGCTCGTCTTGGAAGCAACTTCCTTGACCATTTGCGCACCCATGTTCTCGAACTTGTCTTTCAGTTCGATCTCTTTTGCTACCGATACACCGTCTTTGGTGACGGTAGGTGCACCAAAGCTGCGCTCGAGGACCACGTTACGACCTTTGGGGCCAAGCGTGACCTTGACTGCGTTGGCCAGAATGTTAACGCCGTTCACCATGCGCGAACGGGCGTCATCACTGAATAAAACTTGTTTGGCTGCCATCGTTAATTACTCCAGAAAAAATACAAAAGCGTTCAAAATCAAGGGGAAGATCGCGATCGATTACTCCACGACTGCCATGATGTCTTCTTCGCGCATGACGAGCAGCTCCTCGCCGTCAACCTTGACGGTCTGGCCGCTGTACTTGCCAAAGAGCACTTTGTCGCCAGTCTTTACAGCCATGGGACGAACCTTGCCGTCTTCCTGGATTTTTCCGTTGCCAACAGCGAGGATTTCGCCTTGGTCAGGTTTTTCAGCGGCGTTGTCGGGAATGACGATGCCAGACGAAGTTTTGCGCTCGGTGTCGAGGCGCTTGACGATCACGCGATCATGCAAAGGACGCAGTTTCATGCGTATAAGCTCCTATGGGTTGGGACAGTTAATTTTTCGAGGAAGAGGCTAAGGGCTTGGCAACACCGTTTGTCTTTACCGGCTTTGCTAGCACTCAACCGTTGTGAGTGCTAATAATACGGATCTCTGATCTGTTTTTCAAGTCTTGACCATGGTGCAGATGCGGGGATCAGGCTAGGATGCGCACTTTCAAGGGACAGCGGTAAGGAGCCAGCATGTACGGACAGGCAATCGATGGTGCGCCACAAGCGGGGCAGGTTAGCAAAGGACTAGGAATCGATCTTCGCAGCGATACCGTTACCAGACCGACGCCTGGCATGCTTGCTGCGATGTCGATTGCGTCAACAGGTGATGATGTATTTGCCGATGATCCAAGCGTTAATCAGCTTCAGGATCGCCTGGCTGATGAGCTTGGGTTTGAGGCAGGGCTTTTCATGCCGACTGGAACCATGTCGAATCTCTGCGCGCTCATGGCGCATTGCGAACGCGGCGATGAGTATTTGGTCGGGCAACTAGCCCACACTTATAAGTACGAAGGAGGCGGTGCCGCGGTGCTGGGGAGCATACAGCCGCAGCCGCTGGAACAGGAAGCTGACGGGTCGATCGCGATTGAGCGCATAGCCGCTGCGATCAAAGCCGACGATCCGCACTTTGCGCGTACGCGACTTTTAGCACTCGAAAATACCTTCGGTGGACAAGTCATGCCGCAAGACTATATCCACAAGGCAAGCGCCTTCGCGCGCGAAAAGGGTTTGGGGGTGCACCTCGATGGTGCAAGATTATATAACGCCGCTGTAGCCCAAGGTCTTCAAGCACGGGAAATCGCCCGTCACTTTGATACGGTGTCGGTTTGCCTTTCCAAGGGTTTGGGGGCGCCCGCTGGCTCAGTCTTGATGGGTTCGAGCAAGTTGCTTGCCAAAGCCCATCGGGTTCGCAAGATGCTGGGTGGTGGTATGCGCCAGGCTGGCGTACTCGCCGCCGCTGGCAGCTATGCCCTCGATCATCATGTTGCAGGGCTTGCAGACGATCATCGAAGGGCTGACGCCATCGCTCAAGCACTTCGTGCCATCCCCGGCCTGGAGGTCAAGGTCGCAACCAATATGGTTTGGGTTTATCCGGGATCTGACGCTCATGTCCTTGATCGGCTGGTTGCCTTCTTATCGGCCCATGGCGTGGTGCTGCTCAATAGGCGTCCGCTTAGGCTTGTTACCCATTTGGACCTGAGCGAAGAGCAATGTGTTGTCGTGTGTGGACTCATTGAGACCTTCGGTGCATCCAGTTCAAGCATGGCGACTTGATAACTTCTCAAATCGACCTTACATTCCTATAAATCGACCATTTGTCGATGGTTTTTCGCTGGAAGCCCGTATAGGAGGACGCCATGTACAAACATTTTCTTATCCCTACCGATGGGTCTGAGCCCTCGGAAGCAGCTGTCGATGCCGCACTCAAACTCGCAGCAGAAACCGGCGCCAAAGTCCTGGCATTGAATATTCAAATGCCTTTTGTACCGCCAGCGTTCGCAGAGATGCCGATTGCTGCGCCTTTTACTGACGCCGAATACGAGAAAGCTGTGATGCAGGCTTCGGAGCGGGTGCTTGCCTCAGTGAAAGCCAGGGCTGATGCCCTACACGTGAGCTGTAAAACCCTGACCAAGCTTGATACAAGCGTGTGGGAAACGATTATCGATGTCGCTGACGATGAGGCATGCGATCTGATCTTCATGGCGTCTCATGGCCGCAAAGGCCTTGCGGCCTTGATTCTCGGAAGCGAGACTCAAAAAGTACTCACGCATAGTGGCGTGCCCGTGCTTGTTCACCGTCGGCCCCAAGATGCGGACTGAATCGCAGCGAAGGACCGCTGCTTAGTCGCCTGTTTGATTCCTCAGGGCTAAGAGGCTGCCTCTATGCCCCGGGTGCAGCCACCGTGTAATTGAGCGCCATCCGACCGCCATCGGGATAGATAATCTGCCCCGTGAGGTACGAGGCCTCGTCACTCATCAAGAAGGCGGCCACTTGAGCAACCTCATCGGGTTCCCCAAGCCGCTGCAATGGTGTCCGTGACATGATTTTTTGCTTGGCCTGCTCAGACTGCATCACAGCATGCCTCGCTAATTCGGTCGCAATGGTGCCTGGCCCGACAGCATTAACCCGAATGCCATACTCCGCCAGCGACATCGCGCTGACCCGGGTGAGTTGATTGACGCCTCCCTTAGACACCGCGTAGGGCAGCTGGTCAGGGATGGCCAGCAGGGCATTGACGCTTGACATGTTGACAATCGAACCGCGTAGCTTTTCAGACACCATATGTCTTGCAACAACCTGGCTGAATACGAAATAGCTACGGATGTTTACAGCCATGACACGATCGAAGTCCTCATCCTTAAGATCAAGAAAGTGGCAGCCGTGGATAATGCCGGCATTGTTCAACAATCCATCGACCCTGCCCCAAAGTCGGATGCCCATGGCTAAAGCTGTTTCCGCTGATGATCGCGCTGTGACGTCGGCCTGTAACCAGGCGATGTTTGACGCGAGCCTCTCGGCATCAACCTTTGAAGCGAGTCTCTCGGCATTCCCCTTTGCTTGCCCCGCAGTTTCGAATGCTTGGGCAAGATCAGGTGCGGCTTGCTTATCAACCACTAAGACTTTTGCGCCTTCGCTAGCAAAGCGCAATGCGCACGCAAGTCCGATGCCTTGGGCCCCCCCGGTTAGCAGAATGTGACGATCATGAAGTCGCATTTTTTTACCTTTGATATAAATTCAAGATCATTACGCGTCCTGCAAGGCCTAGCCTGTTTGTTTTTGCAGGGTATTGCCGCATGCCTGATGGCCTGCATTGTCACCTCGAGCCCTGTAAGTGCACAAGATGCCGTCTTGCAGCAATGGCTTGAGGATGTCGAAAAGACCGTTCATGTGCCGCGGTCTGCGATCGCTCTTGTACTTGAACCGATCCACGATGCAACATCGAGTAACCAAGCCGATAACAACCGATCGCTCAAAGATGCCTTGGGTCAACATCAGCGATTTCCGGCACAGAGCCCGCCGCTTCGCTGGGAGCATCGTGCCGATGAGCCGATGAACCCCGCATCAACCATTAAGCTCCTCACGAGTTTTGCGGCCCTGCAGCTTTTGGGTCCGGATTTTCGATGGAAGACCAGCTGGCGCGCCAGGGTGCAGCCTGATGCAGGTATTTTGCATGGTGATTTGGTCTTGCTCGGCCGAGGAGATCCCAAGCTTTTGATCGAAGATTTGCGCGCAATGATTGCGCGATTGAGAAGTGCCGGTCTTGAGGATATCCAAGGCGACTTATTGCTTGATGCATCACTTTATGCCGGTGAGGTTTCGGTCTCCGTACCGATTGACGGTGAGTGGCAACAACCCTACAACGTTGCACCGATTGCAACAGATATGAATTTTCGATCGGTCAAGCTTTCTTGGGGGGCAGGTCAAAAGCCAAGTATTGACCCACCCTTGGCTGGCATCGAAATCCTCGATCGGATTCGAAAACCTCAAGGCTCATGTAAGGACGCTGCGCTTGCCTTTCAATTCGAGCCAGAGCCAAGCGCGGGCGCAAGAAAGCTGATCCTTGAAGGCAATTGGCCAAGCAGCTGTGGCCGTGGCGAGCGCTTTATTGCCTTTCCCGATACCGTCGAATTTGCCGAACGATTGTTTCGAGCCGCTTGGCTTGAGCAAGGCGGACGCTGGAAGGGTCGTGCACGGCGCGTTGACGGTGCAGCGAGTCATGCACCCCTTGAACTACTTTCGTGGACCTCGAGCAACTCAGTGCTCGATGTGGTGATCGACGTCAATAAGCGAAGCAATAACCTGCTTTCAAGGCATTTGTGGTTGCAATTATCTGCTCATGAATCAAGGCCAGCAAGTGTTCAGGCATCCTGGAATCGCCTGCGCCAATGGCTTCAGGATCAGCAGGTCGTCCTTTCCTCATTGGTGATTGAAAATGGATCAGGTCTGTCGCGCGAGGAGCGGCTTAGCCCTCGTGATCTCAACAAGATTCTTCAGTTCGCGCAACGCTTGCCGATTGCAGCCATGTACCGCGACAGTTTGCCTGTGGCTGGGATAGACGGGACGATGAAGCGGCGTTTAGCCGAGCCTGGTCTTCGCGGGCATTTATGGCTCAAAACAGGCACGCTAAATGGGGTGCGCGCGCTTGCCGGATATATCGAGGCAAAAAGCGGTCAGCGTTATAGCTTTAGCATCATGATTAATCACCTTAAGGCTGCCTCGGTGAGGCAGGCAGTCGACAATTTGCTTCGTATTATCGTGTCGACCGGCTAACAGCGCTTCGGAGCTTTTGCACTTCTCTTCGAGGATAGCTCGCTTCGTGCTAGCTCACGCCCAAACTACTTAAGACCTCGGCGATTTTTTTCTCGACTGAAGCATCCATGGTGATCGGTCGCCCCCATTCGCGCTGCGTCTCGCCAGGCCACTTATTGGTCGCATCAAGCCCCATTTTTGACCCCAGGCCAGAAACAGGCGATGCAAAATCAAGATAGTCAATCGGTGTGTTGTCAACCAGCAAGCAATCCCGACTTGGATCGACCCGGGTGGTAATCGCCCAGATAACCTCCGCCCACTGACGGATATCGATATCGTCGTCGACCACGACGATGAACTTGGTGTACATGAATTGGCGCAAAAAACTCCAAAGCCCAAACATGACCCGCTTGGCATGCCCGGGGTATTGTTTGCGGATAGACACAATAGCCATTCTGTAAGAGCAACCCTCAGCCGGGAGGTAAAAGTCGCTGATTTCCGCAAACTGCCTTTGCAGAATCGGGACAAAGACTTCGTTGAGGGCCAGGCCGAGGATGGCCGGTTCGTCGGGTGGCTTTCCCGTGTAGGTGCTGTGATAAACGGCTTGGTCACGAAAGCTGATCCGGTCGATGGTAAAGACTGGAAACCAATCTTTTTCGTTGTAATAACCCGTATGGTCACCAAAGGGACCTTCGGGAGCCATCTCCCAGCCTGTCATTGCACCAGGCGGCAGTGCATCGGTAAAGCCCAAAGATTGCGCATTCACGCGTGTTTGCTTGGCGTCAGGATCGGGATTCAAATGCCCCTCAAGCACGATTTCAGCACGCGCTGGTACTTGTAAGTCTATGCCGATGCAGTTTGTGAGTTCGGTTCTCGAGCCCCTCAATAGCCCTGCGAATTGATATTCCGACAAGCTGTCAGGGACCGGGGTGACTGCGCCAAGTATGGTCGCTGGATCGCAGCCGAGTACCGTAGCAATTGGGAAAGGCTTGCCTGGGTTTAGTCGTGCGTGTTCGCGAAAGTCGAGTGCGCCACCGCGATGGGCAAGCCAGCGCATGATGGTCTTATTTTTTGCAATGACTTGTTGCCGATAAATGCCAAGGTTTTGCCGTTTCTTGCCAGGTCCCTTGGTAACCACCAGTCCCCAGGTAATCAATGGCGCAGCATCGCCCGGCCAACAATGTTGTAGTGGAAACTGCCCCAGGTCGACTTCACCGCCCTCGAGGCGGTTCGTTTGGCAGGGTGCTCTCCCCACCATTTTGGGTGTCATGCTCCAAACCTGCTTGAGCATCGGCAACTTGTCCCAGGCGTCTTTGAGCCCTCGCGGTGGCTCGGGTTCTTTCAGCAGCGATAGCACCCGGCCTATTTCACGCAAGGCTGAAGGCTCCTCGGCACCCATGCCGAGGGCAACTCTTCGGGTAGTCCCAAACAAGTTCACCAGCGCCGGGTGTTTGCTTGGCTCCCCGAATCGGGTGGGTCGTTCAATGAGGAGCGCCGGACCCGCCTTTCGAAGACAGGCATCAGCCAGTGCTGTTATTTCCAATTCGGTGGCTATCTCAGGCTTGACGCGCTGCAATTCACCAAGCTCATGAAGCTGATCCATAAATTCTCGTAAGTCACTGTATTGTCGGGATTTATGAAACATGACCTTCGATCTCAATATTTGTTTGTCGGGCTGAAATAACCTTTGGTCGATCTTGGTTGACCGCTGAGCGTCTACACTACGCTGGTCGAAAGATCGGTCGCATCGAAGTTCATTCGATGGGTTTTGCTGCGAAGTAAGGTCAAATCAGTTATGCTGCGCCGCATCAATGGATATGTCTGACATCACTAAATCAATCGCTATGCCCGAGCATGTTAAAGCAAGGGCAGCATCTCACAGCGGGAATCGCTCAAGCCCTCGTGTTCAAGCGGGTCTTGAATACCTTCCATTGGCGTTGATGTGTTTACTGCTTTGTTTCGCTTGGCGACATGGCTTGTCACAGTCGCCTTGGGTGCAGTCGCGATTCGAGATTCACAAGCCCTCGACGGACCTTGTACAAGCTGATCCAGTGGGGGTTCCCTCCGTGGCGAAAGCGCCGGCTCAAGCAACAGCGGTTCAGTCACTAAGTCCAGAACAGCTCAGAATTGTTGATTTCATCGTCGATCGCTACCAGGCAGCGTCCGATCTGGCCCGAGACATCGTCCACGAGAGTTATGCGATCGCTCGCGAGCAAAAGCTAGATCCATTGTTGATTCTCGCCATGGTGGCAGTGGAATCGGGCTTTGACCCACTGGCGCAAAGCCCTCGGGGTGCTCAAGGTTTGATGCAAATTCTCACGCGTGTCCATGCAGCAAAATTTGAGCATTTGGGCGGCGTAGCGGCGGTTTTTGATCCTGTGAGCAATTTACGCGTTGGGGTTGGCATACTCAAAGAGTACTTAATCCGCGACGCCAGTCTCGAAAAGGCGCTAAAAACCTATGTCGGCGCAGCGAATTTGCCGAGTGATCATGGCTATGGTCAGCGTGTTTTGCTCGCGAGAAGCAAGTTCGAGCAGGCTGCCAGCCAAGTCGGCCCCTAAGGTATGGGCGGCTGTCAAAGCGGGCGAAGTCGGCCCCTACGGCCCCTAAGGTAGCGGCTACCGTCAAATTGGGGCACGTCGGTACTTAAGCCGTCGTCCGCCCTCAAAGCGCGCCGAGCCAGTGTTCGATACGCGTCAGCGCTGCCTCTATGTGATCCACTGGGCATGCATAAGAAAAGCGCACCCAATCATTCGCTTGACTCAAGCCAAAGTCAGCGCCTGGGACGATCGACACGCCGGCCTCTTGCAGCATTCGCTGGGTAAACGAGCTACTTCCCATGCCAAATCGTTTTATGTTTGCCCAGACATAAAAAGCACCGTCAGGTGTGAGCGGGATCTCAAAACCGAGGCGTCTAAGCCCGGCGATGATGCAATCGCGTCGCCGCTCGAACTCGCGTTTTCGCTCTTGAATAATTGCAAGACTTTCCTCGGTAAAGCACCCAAGCGCTGCGTATTGAGCAAGCGCTGAAGGGCAGATGAAGAGATTTTGCTGGAGCTTCTCAAAGCTTGCGACCCAGTCCGGCGGTACAACGAGCCAACCGAGTCGCCAACCCGTCATATGAAAGGTTTTCGAAAAGCTATTGCAAATCACCACATCCTTCCTGGCGTGTAGCGCTGAGCGCGGATTTGGAGCAATGCCAGATAGCGCATCGCCATAGCAAAGGCCCTGATAGATCTCATCCATGATCACAAAGCCATCGCGGCTGCGTACTTCGGCCATGCTGTCGACCACATCAACCCAAGCCATCGAAGTACCCGTTGGATTTGCGGGAGAGGCGAGCAGAACGCCGCGTGTTGAAGGGCTCCAATGCTTTCGGATGAGTTCAGCATTGAGCTGATAACGAGTCTCAGGGCCAACAGGAATGGTTTTTGCGATGCCGTTTGCAGCGGCAACGAAATGGCGATTGCAGGGGTAGCTTGGGTCAGTGAGTAAGACCTCATCACCTGGATTCACAAGCGCAAGACAGGCGAGGGTGAGTGCTGCTGATGCGCCGGCTGTCACAATCACACAAGCCGGATCGACTTCTAGTGCTTCGGTGCGCAAATAATGGGTCGCAATAGCCTCGCGAAGCGGCGCGATGCCAAGCGCTGGGGTGTAGTGTGATTTGCCTTGAGCGAGCGCCTGGTTCAAAGCCTCAATGACCGAGGGTGTTGCCGTGAAGTCGGGTTCCCCGATGCTCATATGAATGATCGAGCGTCCCGAGGCTTCGAGCGCTTGCGCCGATTTGACAAGTTCCATGGTTTGGAACGGAGCAATCGCATCATTACGAAGGGAAAGCGCGGGCAGGGGCTTGGTCATGGCGCGGGAAATTTCGGGTTGCAAGGTTCAGCGCTGCAAAATATCCATGGCTGCACGAACCCCGCCTGGTTGGTGAGGTACTTTTGCAATCGCCAAAGCCATTTCGACACCGGATAAGGTCCCCATGAGCATAAGGTCGTTGAAATCACCAAGGTGTCCGATGCGGAAGACTTTGCCGCTGACCTTCCCAAGTCCCTGACCGAGCGATAAGTTAAAGCGCTCAAGCGCAATTTTGCGAAAAGCATCTGCGCTATGGCCATCCGGCATGAGGATCGCTGTAAGCGCCGGGCTGTACTCCTTGGGGTTTTTGGCAAGGACTTCGAGCCCCCAAGCGCCAACGGCAGCCCGGGTTGCAGCGGCGTGGCGTTGATGCCGAGCAAATACTTGGGGCAAACCCTCTTCTTGCAGCATGGCGATGGCTTCATGTAAGCCGTAGAGCAAATTGCTTGCCGGAGTGTAGGGGAAAAAGCCTTGCGCATTGGGTCCCAGCATATCCTGCCAGTCCCAATAAGAACGGGGCAATTTGGCTGATTCACTGGCCTTAAGCGCCTTGGCGCTGATCGCGTTAAACGACAGTCCTGGCGGGAGCATCAAGCCTTTTTGTGAACCGGCAACCGTTACATCTACACCCCATGCATCATGCTGATAATCGACCGAAGCAAGCGATGAAATCGTGTCGACCATCAAGAGCGCCGGGTGTTTTGCCTCATCCATCGCGTGTCGAATCGCGGCAATCTGCGAGGTCACACCGGTTGATGTTTCATTGTGGACTACGCAAACAGCTTTAATGCTGTGCGCTTGATCCTTGCGAAGTTCATCGGCAAGCCTTTGCGGATTGGCGCCGTGGCGCCAGTCGCCTGGAATGAACATGACATCGAGTTGAAGACGCTCGGCAAGCCGCTTCCAAAGGCTTGCGAAATGGCCGGTTTCGCACATCAAGACTTTGTCGCCCGGGCTCAAAGTGTTTACAAGTGCCGCCTCCCAAGCACCGGTACCCGAGGCTGGGTAAATGATGACTGGCTGCTCCGTTTGGAAAATGCTTCGAATGCCTTCTAGAACCGATTTTCCGAGGGCCTGAAATTCGGGTCCTCGATGGTCAATCGTGGGGTAGTCCATAGCCCTGAGAATTCTGTCGGGAACATTGGTCGGACCAGGAATTTGCAGAAAGTGACGACCGCTTGGATGACCGTTGAGCGCAAGGCCTTTGGCGAGTTTCATATGTATGTCCATGACGAAGCTACAATTTCGAGATTGTGAACCAAGTTAAGGCAATCCATTGGCTGCTGTGCCCTTAAGCCGACCCCTTGTGGCGTCATCGGGCGGCCTGCTTGAACGCCACCACTTGGCGCAACGACTAAGGCGTAGGGTGCGGGGTGCGGTTTATAGCGACGCTGCGTCGCGGGGCCGTTATGCGACCGATGCGTCGATTTATCAAATCGATCCTGTCGCGGTGCTCGTGCCCGAGGACATGACCGATGTTGAGGCAGCGCTTGAGCTATGCCGAGAGCTTGCCGTCCCCGTGTTGCCACGGGGCGCGGGAACGAGCCAGTGTGGGCAAACCGTTGGCGCTGCATTGGTCATCGATTACAGCAAACACTTGAACCGCGTATTGCGCTTTGATCCGGGCGCGAAAACCGTTGATGTCGAACCCGGCGTGGTGCTCGATCACCTCAATGCCCAGCTCAAGGCCAAAGGTCTTTGGTTTCCGGTGGATGTTTCCACTGCAGCGCAGGCAACGATCGGGGGTATGGCAGGTAACAACTCCTGCGGTTCGCGCTCGCTGGCCTACGGCAATATGGTCCACAACACCGAAGCGATCGAGTTCATGCTGGCAGATGGTACGGTTGAGTGGTTTGGCCCCTTTGGGGTTCGCGGTGGCGAGCGTATGAAAACTGCCCGTGGTGGGTCGCTGGTATCGCGTCTTTTTGAGATTGGGCAGGCGCATCGTGAACAAATCGCTCAGCATTTCCCCAAGGTCATGAGGCGGGTTGGGGGCTATAACCTGGATGTGTTTCACCCTCAATCCGAACGACCGTACACCGACGACGGGTCGGTGAATCTTGCCCACCTCTTGGTCGGCTCCGAAGGTACGCTGGGCTTGTTTCGAAAGCTCCGCTTGAGGCTTTCACCCTGGCCGAAACACAAAGTGCTTGGTGTTGTGAACTTCACCAAGTTTTTCGCCGCTATGGACTCGGCGCAGCACATTGTGAAGCTTAAGCCATCTGCGGTCGAACTTGTCGACCGAACCATGATTGATTTGGCGCGCGAAAATCCCGCCTTCCGTAAGGTGATGGAAACGGCGCTAGTTGATCCAAATCGGGCGACGCCAGAGGCCATCCTTTTGGTTGAATTCAGCGGTGAAGAGCACGCAAGCCTGATCAAGCGCCTGGACGACTTGGTGAGCCTCATGGGTGATCTGGGACAAGACGGTTGCGTCGTGAAAATGCCTGATGAGGCTTCGCAAAGAGCACTCTGGGAAGTACGCAAAGCGGGCCTGAACATCATGATGAGCTTGCGTGGGGATGGTAAACCGGTCAGTTTCATCGAGGACTGTGCCGTACCCCTTGAACATCTTGCCGAATACACCACAGCACTGAGCGAGGTCTTTGCACGTCACCGCACGCGAGGTACCTGGTATGCCCATGCCTCGGTAGGCACGCTGCACGTGCGTCCAATTCTCGATATGCGACGCGATGGTGCGGTTGCGATGCGGGAAATTGCAAACGAGGCAAGCGCGCTGGTTCGTCGTTTTAAGGGTGCTTTCTCAGGAGAGCATGGCGACGGTCTGGTGCGAAGCGAATGGGTACGCTGGCAGTTTGGCGATCGGCTTAACCTCGCCTTCGAACAGCTGAAGGATGCGTTTGATCCCCAGGGATTGATGAATCCTGGGAAGATTGTTCGGGCAACAAACATGGATCAACGCGAGCTTTTTCGTTATCGGCCAGGTTACGCCATGCAATCGATGCAGACGGC
Organism: Burkholderiaceae bacterium; assembly: GCA_900299025.1. Lineage (GTDB taxonomy): Bacteria > Pseudomonadota > Gammaproteobacteria > Burkholderiales > Burkholderiaceae_E > UBA3064. The sequence continues at coordinate 49,153 of OMIE01000057.1, read as the reverse complement.
GCTTGATTGGTCGACCTGGGATGTGCAAAACGATCCGCTAACCGAAGCGCTCAGCCCCCCTGGAAGCGGGGGCGACCCGGCCCAAGGCTTTGGCAAGGCGATTGAAATGTGCAACAACAACGGGCATTGCCGCAAGTTTGACGCGGCGGTGATGTGTCCGAGTTATCGGATTACACGCGATGAACAGCACAGCGTGCGAGGCCGTGCGAACACCTTAAGGCTCGCAGCAAGTGGGCAGCTCGGGCCAACGGGCTTGCAGGATCCGGCGGTTAAGGATGCTTTATCGCTTTGCGTGAGTTGCAAGGCTTGCCGGCGCGAATGCCCCACGGGCGTTGACATGGCCAAGATGAAAATCGAGGTCCTCGCGCAACGCCATCGCTCATTGAGACCGAGTCTCAAAGATCAAATGATCGCGGGCCTTCCAAGCTGGGCCGCTTACGTGAGTTATCTGCCGGGTTTAAGCAATTGGGCTTCGAAACAAAGCCTGCTTCGCCAGGCCTTGCAGGCATTGACAGGTATTGCCGCGAAGGGGCGTAGCCTTCCCCATTGGGCCGCCAAGCCCTTTCATCGGAGTCATGGGCTTAAGCGCGAGGCTGTCGCCGAGGACTTGAGGGCACTAAAGATGTCGCCCACTCAGCCAACGGTCATCCTCTGGTCTGACAGTTTCAATAATTATTTCGAACCGGAAATTTTGCGCGATGCGATGATGGTGCTTGAAGCCGCAGGCTGTCGGGTCATTGCGCAGCATCAGCTATCTGGCGGGCGCAAGCCGCTTTGCTGTGGGCGTAGCTCCTTTGCCTGCGGCGATATCGAGGCGGCGCAAATCCAACTAGAGCACATGCTCGATTGCTTGGGACCTTGGATTGAAGCGGGTGCTTGGGTGGTTGGTGTTGAGCCTAGTTGCCTGCTCACGATGCGTGATGAGTTATTGTCGATGCGGCTTAGCGAGCATCACCGCAGCCTTGCAAGCTTGCTGGCCACACGCGCTTTACTGCTTGAGGAATATCTCGAGCAAGAACTTCAGGCAGGACGGCTTTCCTTGCACTTTCAAGCTCTCGAGGGGCAGCGAGCCTGGCTGCATGGCCATTGCCACCAGAAGGCCTTTGACGCCTTATCGCCAGCCGTTCGTCTGCTTGGTCGTATTCCAGGGCTGCAAACCCAAGTGATTCAAGCGAGTTGCTGTGGCATGGCTGGTGCCTTCGGCTACGATGTCGAAACATTGAAGCACGCCATGGCGATGGCGGAGGCAAATCTTCTGCCAGCGGTGCGTGAGGCTAAGTCGCAAGACTGGATCGTTGCAGACGGTACCAGTTGCCGTCACCAGATTCTCGATGGCTCGCAGCGAAAGGCAGTTCATGTGGCCTCGGTTTTGGCCTTTAACCTTGGTTTGAGGCCAGCGCTTGCTTAGCGCCCAGTCGCTTGGATGAATGAACAACAACAGGCATCGCATGAACAGGCAGCGAGGCCGCAAAGATGACCAAAGGGAGTTATTGATGGATCCGCAACTACGTCGGGCAGCGCTTGAATACCACGAACAAGGCAGGCCAGGAAAAATATCGGTTGAGCCAACCAAGCAGTTGACCAACCAACGTGACCTAGCACTGGCCTACAGTCCTGGGGTTGCAGCTGCCTGTGAAGAGATTGTGAAGGATCCGGCGAACGCCTTTCGCTATACGGGACGCGCCAACTTGGTTGGCGTGGTGACCAACGGTACAGCGGTGCTGGGGCTTGGCGACATTGGGCCCCTCGCTGGTAAGCCTGTCATGGAAGGCAAGGCAGTTTTATTCAAAAAATTTGCTGGGATCGATGTTTTTGATATCGAAATCAACGAAAAGGATCCAGCAAAATTAATTGAAATCATCGCCGCACTTGAGCCAACCTTCGGCGGTATCAACCTGGAAGACATCAAGGCTCCTGACTGTTTTGAGGTCGAGCGCAAATTGCGAAGCCGGATGAAGATTCCAGTGTTTCACGACGATCAACATGGAACTGCCATTGTGGTCGGAGCGGCATTGAGTAATGGGCTCAAGGTCGTTGGAAAAAGCATGAAGGAGGTCAAGCTCGTGACAAGCGGCGCTGGCGCTGCTGCTTTGGCCTGTCTTGATTTGCTCGTCGATCTGGGTTTGCCCATCGAAAATATTTGGGTCACCGATCTTGCAGGTGTGGTCTATGAGGGCCGCAAAGAGCTCATGGATCCCGATAAAGCGCGGTTTGCCAAAAAGACTGAAGCGCGCAGCTTGATGGAAGTCATCGATGGGGCTGATGTGTTTTTGGGATTATCGGCTGGTGGTGTTCTTAAGCCTGAGATGGTCAAGCGCATGGCCCCCAATCCTTTGGTGTTTGCATTGGCAAATCCCGAGCCGGAAATTACACCCGACTTAGCCAAAGAGGCACGTCCAGACGCAGTGATTGCCACCGGCCGCACCGATTACCCCAACCAGGTCAATAATGTTTTGTGTTTTCCATTCATTTTTCGTGGCGCGCTTGATGTCGGTGCAACGACGATCACCCGGGAAATGGAAATTGCAGCCGTTGGCGCGGTCGCCGATTTGGCTCGTGAGGAACAATCCGAAGTGGTCACGGCAGCCTATGGCACCCAAGGCCTGAGTTTTGGCCCTGAATACTTGATACCCAAACCCTTTGACCCACGATTGATTGCGCGAGTGGCGCCAGCTGTGGCTAAAGCGGCGATGGAATCTGGCGTTGCATCGCGCCCAATTGAGGATTTCGACGCTTATCGAAGCAATTTGGAGCAATTTGTCTACCGTTCCGGCAACTTCATGAAGCCGATTTTTGCTGCTGCCCGCCGGGCCGCAACTAAACGCGTGGTGTATGCAGAAGGTGAGGATGAGCGAGTATTGAGGGCAGCCCAAGTGGTGATCGACGAGGGTATCGCGCAGCCCATCCTGGTTGGGCGGCCAGCCGTTATTGAATCAAGAATTCAAAAACTCGGATTGCGCATCAAGCCCGGGGTTGACTTTGAAGTGGTCAATCCTGAGCGGGATGATCGTTATCGCGTGTATTGGCAGGCCTACCACCGCCTAACCAACCGCAAGGGGGTTACCGAGCAATATGCCCAGATCGAGTTGAGACGACGCTTCACCCTGATTGGTGCGCTCATGGTTCACCTGGGGGAAGCCGATGGCATGATTTGTGGCACCTTTGGGTCGTACACCTCGCACCTGGGCTACATCGATCAAGTCATCGGCAAACGGCAAGGGGTTTGCAGCTATGGTGCAATGAACACGGTATTGCTACCTGGGCGACAACTCACCATCGTCGACACGCACGTCAACCATGACCCGAGTGCGGAGCAAATCGCCGAATTCACCACGCTGGCAGCCGAGCAACTTGCCCAAAAAGGTGTTCAGCCCAAGGCGGCTTTGTTGTCACATTCGAATTTTGGCACCTCAAACCTGCCAACCGCCAGCAAGATGAGAGAGGCGCTCGCCATCCTTCATGGTCATGGGGTTGATTTTGAGGTGGATGGCGAGATGCATGCTGATGCTGCACTAGACCCGGCTTACCGGGCCACGATTCTCCCTGATTCCTGCCTGACGGGAGAGGCAAACCTCCTGGTGATGCCAACAATGGACGCGGCCAATGTGGCCTATAACCTGTTAAAGGTCGCGGCGGGAAACAACGTCGCGATTGGCCCGGTCTTACTTGGCGCTGCCGCGCCAGTGCATATTCTTACCCCATCAGCAACGGTTCGGCGGATCGTCAACATGACAGCATGGACTGTGTCTGACATCCACGCGCAAAACCAGCGTGAGGCATCCCTGCTCTTGAGTCCGGCGGGCTAACACCCGTGAAGCGCAGGGGGGTGACGCCTCTTAAATCCAGCGCGGCGATGCAGGCTGTGACCAGTCGCCCCACGCCGCCTGTAGCACCGCAATCGCTGCCATCGCCGCGGTTTCGGTGCGCAGGGTGCGTGGGCCAAGATGAATGGATTCAAAACCGGCTCGCTTCGCAGCATTGACCTCTTGATCACTTAAACCTGCTTCGGGGCCAACCAGCAAACTCACTTGCCGATTTGGGATTTGAGCGGTGGTTCCTCGCTGGGAGTTACTTGACAACATCTCGTTAAGCGACTGATTTGCATAAGGATCAAGCATCCAGCGATAGGTAAAGGTCGAAGACTTCGTCGTCGACGCGTCGGTCTTGCTGCTCATCCAATCAAGCGCTGAACCGAGATCTTGAGCCTGGTGGATATGGGGCAGCCAGGGGTTTGCCGATTGCATACAAGACGCTTGGGCAACCTTTTGCCAATGGCGCAATTTGCTTTCTGACCGTGCAGCGTCGATGCGACTGACACTTCGTTCGCAATTCACGGGGATAAAGCGATGCAAGCCGAGTTCCACGCCCTTTTGGAGACTGAAATCCATATGATCGGCGGCACTTAGCCCTTGGACAAGCGTGATTTGGAGTGGGCTCAGCGGCACATAACATTGCGATGCAATCGTAAGCGTGGCGTGGTCTTTGCTTAGCGAAGCGATCGTTGCCCAATAGCAATGGCCTTGCCCGTCGAGCAACTCGAGCTGATCACCGACGTGTAATCGTAAGACTCGGATGAGGTGGTGGGCATGCTCTCTGTCCAGCGCAATATGGCCCGAGGCGAGCGTTCCCCCTTCAGGCGGCGCGAGCGTGGGAAGTAGCAGCCTGGTTTGATGGCGTCGAATGGTGCGGGGTTTCATCGCTGTTTTGCAGCAGGCGTTTGAAATAATTCGGGAGCGCAAACAGGGCGGCGTGAATCTCGGGGTTATAGTAAGAGAGTTCGCTGATGTGGTTCGTCTGAAGCCGATCGCTAACCGTCTGCACCGAACAGCGGCGCGGATCAATATGCTCGCTGCAAACTGCCATCGACCAGTAGCTGCCGTATAGCGGAATGTAAAGCCCCAAAGGGGCTACACACTTGAATTGTCGACGCAAGGCGGCGTGGAGGGATGCAACCGCCTCAGGCTTGAAAATCGGGGCGCCGGTGTGAAGCACCATAGCCCCCTGCGGACTGAGACGTTGTCGAAGATCAGCAAAAAGTGTTTCGGTATAGAGGGCTTGGGCAGGGGTGTCGGGGTCCGTCAGATCCAGTACGACCAGATCGAAAAGCTCCTGACTTTGCCGCACATAAGCTAAGCCATCGCCAATTTGGACATCGACACGCGGGTCATCGAGTGCACCACGATGGATCGATCCAAAATATTGGCGGGCTATTCTGAGCACCGCTTCATCAAGCTCGGCAATAACCACCCGTTCGATGCTTGGATACTTTAGTAATTCTTCGGCAGAACCTCCGTCGCCGCCACCGAGAATCAGTGCTCGCTTGGGTGCGCCGATGCTGATCGCAGCCGGATGAATCATGGCTTCGTGATAAAAAAATTCATCGCGCTCTGAGGGCATGTAATCACCATCGAGCCTAAAGAGGTTCCCAAATTGGGGGCTCTCAAAAACCTCAATGTGTTGGAACGCGCTTTGCTCGCTGTGCAGGCGCCTGCCGAGTTGATAAGCGTATCGGCTGTGCTGATTCAGTTGCTCGTTACCCCATTGAATTTGCTCATCGCCGCGCTGAATCCGTTGCTGAGTGAGGCCTTGCGGGCCGAATAGATCAATCAAAGCTTGCAACAAAGACTTAGCTTTTGCGCTGTTATCGGTGGAGAAATTGCAAACGTACACATCCAGCGTGACGGCTGCCTGCTCCGGCCAGGTGTGGAGCGCCAAGTGTGATTCAGCGAGCAAGACCATACCTGTGACGCCACCGGGCTGTCCCTCAAAGTCCGGAAATCGATGAAATCGATCAGCTACGGCATGCAGTCCAACGGCCTTGACAAGCTCAAGGCAGTGCCCGCGCAAAACCTCTGGGTCGCATAGAAGATGGATTGCAGCACTGCAGTTTGATAAATCAGCGGTGAGATGAAGACCTTGCATCGTATTTTTGATCCTTTATCTGAATTATAAGTCCGCGATCATCGATCCACGCGTTTCAGGGCCATGATGTGCTGCTCGATAGCTAGCGTTGGGTGCGGCGTTTTCTCGATGAATCTCAGACCGTACAAAACAGCGCGCTTTGGTACCATCGAAAGGTTTTGCACCCGGGTTTCGCTCATGACAACAACCAAAACCATCCAATCACGTCTTAGTGCGATTGATCAGCGCCAATTCAAACCAATGGCCAACGCACTGAGAATTCTGGCCATGGATGCCGTTCAAGCGGCAAACTCAGGTCACCCCGGCATGCCGATGGGCATGGCCGATATTGCCTTCGCACTCTGGAAGGGCCATTTAAAGCACAACCCTAAGAGCCCACAATGGGCAAACCGTGACCGCTTTGTGCTCTCCAACGGGCATGGCTCGATGCTGCTCTATGGCCTTTTGCACCTGAGTGGTTATGACTTACCGCTCGAGGAACTGAAACAATTTCGCAAGCTTCATAGCCGCACGCCTGGCCATCCCGAACATGGGCTAACGGCGGGCGTTGAAACAACGACAGGACCCCTCGGTCAGGGTCTGGCAAACGCAGTCGGTATGGCACTCGCTGAGCGTTTACTCGCTGCCGAATTCAACCGCGATGGCTTGCCGGCCTTGGTAGACCACCACACCTATGCCTTTGTTGGCGATGGCTGCTTCATGGAGGGGATTAGCCACGAGGTGTGCTCCCTGGCTGGTACCTGGCGATTGTCCAAGCTGATTGTGCTTTATGACGACAACGGCATCTCCATCGATGGTGCGGTGAAGCATTGGTTTAGCGATGACACAGCGGCACGCTTTAAAGCCTATGGATGGCGTGTGATTGGGCCTATCGATGGTCATGACGCAAGCGCTGTCGACCGTGCGCTTATCGAGGCTCGATCAGGGTCTGACCCCGAGCTTGGCCCTTGCCTCATCATTTGCCGCACGCTCATCGGTGCTGGCGCGGCAACCAAGGCCGGAAGTGCGAAAACCCACGGCGAGCCGCTTGGCAAGGATGAAATTGCCGCAACAAAGGCAGCAATGGACTGGTCCGGGGAAGCCTTTGAGATTCCATCAGCGATGCGGCAATTATGGGATGAACAAGCGCATGGCGAGCAAGTGGAGCAGCAATGGCAGGCGGTGCTTGATGTCTATCAAGCGAAGGAGCCCGCCTTGCTTGCGCATTTTCAGCGACGGGTTTCGGGTGTACTCCCCGCCGATTGGCCGCAAATCGCCGCTCGCGCCATCGACGATGCCGCAAAACGCAACGCAGCAGGCGAAAAGGTTGCCACGCGCAAAGCCTCGCAAAATGTTCTGCAAGTGCTTGGTCCTGCACTCAGTGACTTGATTGGCGGTTCAGCTGATCTGACGGGGAGCAATCTGACCGACTTTAAGGATTGCGGTGCTTTGCGAATTGATGCCAACGGGCTCAAGCCCGGTCGGCATATTAATTACGGTGTTCGCGAGTTTGGGATGGCCGCCATCATGAACGGTATGGCCCTACATACCGGTTTCATCCCCTACGGTGGCACCTTCCTCACATTCAGCGACTATGCGCGTAACGCCTTGCGTATGGCCGCTTTGATGCGCCAGCGTGTGATCCACGTGTTTACCCACGATTCGATTGGACTCGGCGAAGACGGGCCTACCCATCAGCCCATCGAACATGCAGCCAGTTTGCGTCTCATTCCCAATCTCGATGTCTGGCGCCCAGCTGACGCTATCGAAACGGCTATCGCCTGGACATCGGCAATACACCGTCAACATGGGCCAAGCGCCCTATTACTCACGCGACAGGCGGTGCCAATTCTCGAACTCGACGCAGCGCAGCGCATCGCCGCCTCGCGAGGTGCCTATGTTTGTAGAGATCACGAACAAGCGCTTGCTAGCATCCTGGCTAGCGGTTCGGAACTGGGCATCGCGCTTGAAGCCGCTGAGCTTCTAGCCCAGGTATCGATTCCGGTTCGCGTGGTTTCGATGCCGTCATCAAGCCTTTTCGATCGGCAGGATCTGGCTTGGAAGGAGCAGGTGTTAGGCAAGCATCCCAGGATTGCCATTGAGGCTGGTGTTCCGGATGGTTGGTGGAAGTACGGTTGCGCCGATGTGCTTGGTTTGAGTCAGTTTGGTGAGTCGGCCCCAGCGCATGTGCTCTATGAACATTTCGGCCTCACGGCCAAGGCGCTCGCGGAGCGGGTGCGTCTTTGCATTTCAACAAGCAGTATGTCAGGGAGGTCATAGGTCATGACGATTCGGGTTGCGATCAACGGGTATGGAAGGATCGGGCGCAATATTTTGAGAGCTCATTATGAGTCGGGAAAAAGCCACCCGATTCAGATCGTCGCTATCAATGACTTAGGAGATCCTCAGACCAATGCCCACCTTACCCGTTATGACACTGCACACGGGAGGTTTCCCGGTGAGGTAAGCGTTGATGGTGATGCCATGCGTGTCAATGGCGATCCGATCAAAGTACTCGCAAAGCGCAACCCAGCAGATCTTCCCTGGGCCGAGCTTGGTGTGGATGTGGTGCTCGAGTGCACCGGCTTTTTCACCAGTAAAGAGAAGGCCTCTGCCCATCTTCGCAGTGGTGCGAAGAAGGTCGTGATTTCCGCGCCTGGGGGAAAAGATGTAGACGCGACGGTGGTCTACGGCGTGAATCACCAAATCCTTCGTGCTTCGCATCAGGTGATTTCGAATGCCTCCTGCACAACGAACTGCCTCGCGCCGCTGGTCAAGCCCTTGCACGACGTGATCGGCCTTGAGACAGGGCTCATGACAACGATCCACGCCTACACCAACGACCAAGTGCTTACCGATGTTTACCACGAGGATTTGCGCCGTGCGCGTTCGGCAACCATGTCGATGATTCCGACCAAGACCGGTGCTGCGGCGGCTGTGGGCCTGGTACTCCCCGAGCTCAACGGCAAGCTAGACGGTTACGCCATGCGTGTACCCACGATTAATGTTTCGATGGTCGATTTGTCATTTGTCGCAATGCGTGACAGCTCAGCAGAGGAGGTTAATGCCATCCTTAAGACCGCAAGCGAGGGCAGCTTGAAGGGCATTCTGGCCTACAACACAGAGCATCTGGTTTCGGTGGATTTCAATCACAATCCGGCAAGTTCAATCATCGACGCAAGCCTAACGAAAGTTTCGGGTCGACTCGTTAAGGTCTCAAGTTGGTACGACAATGAATGGGGATTTTCAAATCGTATGCTGGACACCACGCTCGCATTGATGAATGCCGGGCATTAAGCGATAGGAGTTGCCCCCGATGCGATTCAAGCGCTTAGAAGATCAGGATCTTGCTGGAAAACGGGTCTTCATTCGTGCCGATTTAAATGTCCCACTTGATCAACGCGGGGCGATTAGTGACGATACCCGCCTCAGGGCGTCCTTGCCGGCTATTCGTTTGGCGAAGGAAGGTGGCGCTCGCGTCATGGTGACCTCCCATCTTGGCCGACCCGAAGAAGGTGTATGCCGCGAAGAGGATTCGCTTGCGCCGGTGGCAAGAAGGCTTGCTGAGCTTTTAGCTGCGCCGGTGGCCTTAATCAAGGACTGGATCCATGGCGTGCCAGAACTGCAGCCTGGACAGGTCGTTGTGCTGGAAAATTGCCGATGCAATCCAGGCGAAAAGAAAAATGATCCCGACCTGGCAAAGCGCATGGCATCGCTTTGCGATATTTATGTTAACGACGCTTTCGGTACCGCGCATCGCGCAGAGGCAACGACGCATGGGATCGCTGCCTTTGCACCAATAGCCTGTGCCGGCCCATTAATGGCAGCTGAACTTGATGCACTAGGACGGGCATTGGCAGCACCGGCGCGTCCGCTCGTTGCGATCGTCGCAGGCTCAAAGGTTTCCACCAAACTCAGCATTTTGCAAAGCCTGGCCCATAAAGTTGACCGTTTAATTGTGGGTGGAGGTATCGCCAACAGCTTTCTTGCCGCAGTGGGCTCTGACATCGGAGCATCCCTAGCCGAGCGCGATTTACTTGATGAGGCAAGAACGGTCATCGAAACCATGCGGGCGCGTGGTGCCGAAGTACCGCTGCCCGTTGATGTTGTGCTTGCCAAACGATTTGCAGCTGATGCCGAATATCGGATCGCCGAATTACATCCGGGTGAGGTGTGTGTTGAGGCTGATGAGATGATTCTTGACATTGGCCCTAGAACAGCTCGGGCGCTTGCGCAAACGCTTGAATCTGCCGGAACCATGGTGTGGAATGGCCCAGTGGGCGTTTTTGAGTTTGACGCTTTTTCTGCGGGTACCGAGACGATTGCTCGGGCTATTGCTTCATCAAAGGGCTTTTCGATTGCGGGTGGGGGCGATACGCTAGCGGCTATTGCCAAATTTGGGGTCGCCGATCAGATGGGCTATATCTCTACTGGAGGCGGCGCCTTTTTGGAGTTCTTAGAGGGCAAACCTTTGCCCGCCATAACCGCCCTGATGGAGCGAAGCTGACATGAACCGTGCTACCAAAATCGTCGCCACCCTTGGCCCGGCTTCGTCAAGTCCCGAAGTGCTCGAGCGATTGATTTTGGCCGGTGTTAATGTTGTTCGCCTGAATTTCTCACATGGCACGGCCGCGGAGCATCGCGCAAGGGCCGAACTCGTTCGGTCGATCGCTGAGCGTTCTAAACGAGACGTGGGCATTTTGGTTGATTTGCAAGGTCCCAAAATCAGGATTGGCAAGTTTGCGCAAGGGCCCATCACACTCAATGCGGGTGACCGCTTTCGTTTTGATATCCATTGTGAAGCGGGTGATCAGACAACTGTTGGGCTTGACTACAAAGAGCTCGTCCACGATGTAAAGCCTGGCGACACCTTGCTTTTAAACGACGGCAGGATGTCTATGCAGGTGGAGGCTGTGAGTTCGTCCACCATCGATGCCAAGGTCATGGTTGGTGGCATTTTGTCCGATCGCAAAGGCATCAACCGCTTGGGTGGCGGACTTTCCGCTGCAGCGCTCACTGCCAAGGATATGGACGACATTCGGACTGCGGCTGATTTGGCAGCCGATTTTCTTGCGGTGTCATTTCCCAAAAACTCCTCTGATATGTACATGGCGCGTGAGTTAATGCGCGCCTGCGGAAGTAAAGCGCATACGATCGCGAAAATAGAACGTTATGAGGCGATTGATAATCTTGAAGATGTATTGAAAGCTTCCGATGGCATCATGGTGGCGCGCGGTGACCTTGCCATTGAAGTCGGTGATGCCGCAGTGCCCGCGCTGCAAAAGCGCATGATTCGTATGGCGCGCGAGTTTAATAAGTTCACCATCACCGCAACTCAAATGATGGAGTCGATGATTGAGTCGCCGGTGCCAACGCGGGCCGAGGTTTCTGATGTTGCCAATGCGGTGATTGATGGTACCGATGCGGTGATGTTGTCGGCTGAATCGGCAGCAGGCAAGTATCCTGTTGAAACCGTTGAAGCTATGGTGAGAATTTGTGTCGAAGCTGAAAAATCGCATCGTGTTTCGCTCGACACCGAATTTTTAAATCGGACCTTCACGAGAATTGATCAGTCGATTGCGATGAGCGCCCTCTTTGTTGCGCATCATATGCAGGTGAAAGCTATTGCAGCCCTCACCCAGTCTGGATCAACAGCGCTTTGGATGTCGCGTTTAAATGCAGGCGTGCCGATTTACGCACTCACGCCTGAGGAAGCGAGTCGGCGGCGTATGACGATTTATCGCGATGTTCGGCCGATGTTATCCAAGTACGAAGCTTTCGATCGCGATGCTCTGTTGCGGGCCTGTCAGAGTCAATTACTCGAAGCCGGCGTCGTCGAGCAAGGTGATCTCATCGTTTTGACAATCGGTGAGCCGATCGGTAAGGCAGGCGGAACCAATACCCTTAAATTGGTTCGCGTTGGCGAACACTGAGCCATCCATGCGCTTGTGCGCTGATTAATTTTAAAGAAGGAGACAGCGCTATGCCGCTTGTATCAATGCGTCAATTGCTCGATCACGCAGCCGAGCACGATTACGGTATCCCAGCCTTTAATGTCAATAATCTCGAGCAGGTGCAAGCGATTATGTCAGCGGCAGCCCAAGCTGATGCACCGGTCATCATGCAGGCATCGGCAGGCGCTCGGAAGTATGCGGGCGAGGCTTTTTTGCGTCATTTAATCGAGGCAGCGGTTGAGAGTTTCCCGGATGTACCGGTGGTGATGCATCAAGATCATGGGCAGTCCCCTGCGGTGTGTTTGCAGGCGATGCGTCTTGGTTTTTCATCGGTGATGATGGATGGTTCACTGCTCGAAGATGGCAAAACCATTGCGAGTTACGACTACAACGTGAGCACGACCAAGGCAGTCGTCGACATGGCTCACGCCATTGGCGTCACGGTCGAAGGCGAGTTAGGCTGTCTGGGTTCGCTTGAAACCATGAAAGGCGACAAGGAAGACGGCCACGGCGCTGAAGGCAGCATGACTCGTGAGCAATTACTTACTGACCCGGAGCAAGCGGCTGATTTCATTCGCAAAACCCAGGTCGACGCGCTTGCGATTGCGATCGGCACATCGCACGGCGCCTATAAATTCAGCCGAAAACCAACGGGTGATATTTTGGCGATTGATCGGATTAAGGAGATTCACCGCCGTATACCCAATACTCATTTGGTGATGCACGGCTCATCCTCAGTGCCGCAGGAACTCTTGCAATTGATCCGCCAATATGGCGGCAACATGAAAGAGACCTATGGCGTACCGGTCGAAGAGATACAGGAAGCGATTCACCACGGCGTTCGCAAAATTAATATTGATACCGATATACGTCTTGCGATGACCGCGGCGATTCGCCAGTTTCTCGCTCAACACCCCGATAAGTTTGATCCCCGCGAATATTTGAAGCCGGCAACGGCAGCAGCTAAAGCGATTTGCTTACAACGTTACGAACAATTTGGCTGCGCTGGTAAAGCATCGATGATTAAGCCAATAGGCTTATCGGTCATGATTGATCGATATAAAAATAGCGAGCTGACACAGCTTGTGCATTAAGCGAGGGCTTGGTTATTGACTAAGCTTGAGCATTGAGTCAGCAAGGAAATTCGTTCATAGCGAAGAAGCTCGTTCTACCCTTAAGGAAAGGTTTTCGGATGAAAGCATTGCTTTGTACGCAGCACGGTGATCCCGAGTTGCTCGAGGTTCGAGAGGTCGCAAGCCCAGAGCCAGGTGCTGGCCAACTTCGGGTCGATATTCACGCGGCCGGTGTGAATTTTCCGGACAGCCTGATCATTCGCAACCTCTATCAATTTAAACCTCCGCTTCCTTTTTCACCGGGCGGGGAGATTGCCGGCGTTGTTTCGGCGATCGGTGAGGGAGTCAAAGGCTTTCAGCTTGGCGACTCGGTGATGGCGCTTTGCGGGCATGGCGGCTTTGCTCAGCAGGCGGTTGTTGAGGCTGCTAAGGCCGTGAAGATTCCGCCCGGCGTGTCGATGGAAATGGCAGCGTCCTTCACCATGGTATACGCTACTTCTTATCACGGTCTGGTCGATCGCGCCCAACTTAAGGCAGGCGAGACCTTATTGGTGCTAGGTGCAGCGGGTGGCGTCGGTTTGTCTGCGGTAGAAATTGGCAAAGCGCTTGGTGCAAGAGTCATTGCGGCTGCATCGAGCGATGCCAAGCTTGAGGTTTGCCGAGCCCACGGTGCGGATGATTGTATTAATTATAGCCGTGAAGACTTGCGTGAACGCATCAAGGCTTTAACAGCCGGCAAGGGGGTCGATGTTGTCTATGACCCTGTCGGCGGACATCTTGCAGAGCCCGCGTTTCGGTCGATCGCCTGGCGAGGACGCTTTTTAGTGATTGGTTTTGCGCTCGGCGACATTCCTGCAATACCACTCAATTTGGCGCTGCTCAAAGGCGCGAGCATTGTGGGTGTATTCTGGGGCGCTTTCGTAGCCAAGGAGCCGGCTGCCTTTCAGGCTGACATGGCGCAACTGCTCGCTTGGGTTCGCGAGGGTAAGCTCAAACCTCGGATATCAGCGCGCTATAGCCTTGAAGACGCTCCTAAAGCGATTCGTGCATTGATGGACAGGAGCGCGGTTGGAAAGCTTGTGGTTTTGCCTTAGGTTTAGGGTTTGATACCGGGCCGGGGTTCGAGGCTGAGCTCGCGGTTTGACCAATCGCTCACGAGCATGCAGCCTGGTGCATGTGTGATGCAGAATGTCGGCTTGCTCTGAAGCAATACTGACTGCGGGGTGACGCCGCAAGCCCAGAAAACCGGGATTTCATCGGGTTCAAGGCTTACCACGTCGCCATAGTCTGGCTTGGCTAAATCGCGGATGCCGATAAGCCCAGGGTCGCCAATATGGATCGGCGCCCCATGGACACGGGGTAATTCACTGGTGATTTGAATGGCCCGAATCGCATCGTGAGCGCGCATTGGGCGCATCGTAACCACCATCGGCCCCGAAAAAATGCCAGCTGCCTCGGTAGCGATCGAGGTTCGATACATGGGCACATTGACGCCACAGCTAAGATGTTTCACGCTTACACCGGCCTCGACCAGCGCCTCTTCAAAGGAAAACGAGCAGCCGAGCACAAAGCCAACCAGATCCTCGCGCCAATAGCCCGAGATATTGGTCGGTTCGTCAATCAGTTCACCGCTCTCCCAAACCCGATACCGCGGTAAATCGCTGCGAAGATCAATATCTTGCCCCAAGGCAGGCAGAGCCCACTGGCCCGCTTCTGAGACGGCAAGCAGTGGGCAGGGCTTGGGATTGCGGTGACAAAAGAGCAGGAAATCGAATGCATATGCTTTCGGCAGCAAGACGAGATTTCCTTGTACATGACCAGGCGCTAGGCCATTGGTATGGCTACTTAGCCTTTCCTCGCGGCAAGCTAGACGCACCGCTAGCGGATTCAAAGGCTGCAAGTGTTGTGCATGTCGATCATTCATCGGAAATTTCTCGTAGGTCGGTTGAGGCACCTACAATACGCCATCGGCGAACAGCGTGCATCTTCCCGCCAAACGCATCCGCATTCGGAGCCAACGAATATGAGTACAGCAGCAAATTCGGAGCCATTGGCAAAGCGTGCATCAACGCAGCATCGCTCCCATCTCGATGCGCTTTACGAGAGCTCGATTCGCTCGCTGCCTTTGATCGCAAGGGGAAAGGTTCGCGATCTCTATACAGTAGGCGAATCGCATGTGCTGATGGTCACAAGCGACCGTTTATCTGCCTTCGATGTGGTGATGACCGAGCCTATTCCAGGTAAGGGTAAGGTTTTGCACGAGATGAGTATGTTTTGGTTTGATCGCTTAAGTGCATTGGTGCCTAATCACTTGACCGATATTGATCCTGAATCGGTGGTAGCGCCCGGCGAGCGCGATCAGGTCAAAGGCCGTTCGGTGGTGGCCATACGCTTAAAGCCACTGCCCGTCGAAGCAGTCGCCAGGGGCTATCTTATCGGTTCGGGCTGGAAGGATTATCAGCGCGATCAGGCAGTTTGCGGTGTGCCCTTGCCTGCGGGACTCAAGCAGGCCTCCAAGCTTCCGCAAAGCATTTTTACCCCTGCAGCCAAAGCTGCAGTCGGTGAGCATGACGAAAATATAACGTACCAACAAGTAGAGCAAATGATCGGTGCTGAATGGGCTGCCTCGATGCGCGACATCACACTCAAACTTTATGAAACCGCGGCTGACTTTGCGGCAAGTCGTGGCATTTTGATTGCCGATACCAAGTTTGAATTTGGGCTGGACCACGAAGGCAAGATGCGTTTAATGGATGAGGTGCTCACACCCGACTCCTCCCGATATTGGCCCGCTGATCGCTGGCAAGAGGGTATCTCGCCGCCTTCGTTTGATAAGCAATACCTTCGTGATTGGTTGGAGACCATATCTTCCTGGCAAAAAATCGCGCCAGCACCGAGCTTGCCTGACGATGTGATTGAACAAACCGCAGCCCGGTATCGGGAGGCACTTGTCCGTTTGCGGGGACATTAATGAGAAACGTAGCAACGACGAGCCGTTGGTCGCCGAACACTACCCCCAAGACTGAACCACGATGAACGCGCCCAACATGAATGATAGGCAAGCCCGTGTCGGATTGGTGATGGGTTCATCGAGTGACTGGCCGACCATGCAATTTGCAGCCGACATCCTTGAGCAATTTCAAATCCCCTTCGAAGCCAAAGTACTGTCGGCACATCGCATGCCCGATGCGATGTTTGACTATGCAACATCGGCTTTGTCGCGAGGCCTGCGTGCCATCATCGCAGGGGCGGGAGGTGCTGCGCATCTTCCTGGCATGCTTGCTGCAAAAACCATTGTTCCTGTTTATGGCGTGCCGGTCGCAAGCAAGTATATGCGGGGTGAGGATTCACTTTGGTCAATCGTACAAATGCCAAACGGTATACCCGTTGCTACCTTTGCCATTGGCGAGGCTGGCGCTGCAAATGCAGCGCTGCATGTGATCGCCCAGTTTTCGCTTGATGACGAGGTCATCAGGAACCGTTTAGTTCGTTTTCGATCTGACCAAACCGCTAAGGCTAGTGCCATGGTTTTGCCTCCAAGCGGCGCATCGCATGCATAGGACGCGAAGCATCGGGGTGATGGGTGGTGGTCAGCTTGGCCGCATGCTCGCGCATGCAGCACAGCGTCTTGGTATGCGTGTCACCGTGCTCGACCCGCAGGCCGATTGCCCAGCAGCGCAAGTCGCTGACGCTCATATAAGGGCCGCTTATGATGATGATCAAGCGCTCGATGCGCTTGCCAGGTGCTGCGATGCAGTCACGACTGAATTTGAGAACGTTCCAGCTCGTAGTCTAGTTCGTCTTGCCCAAGCGAAGCCTGTCAGACCCTCGGCCGATGCGGTTGCGATAGCGCAGGATCGTCTGCTCGAAAAGCAATTCTTTATCAAGCAGGGTATCGCAACAGCAGCCTTTTGGCAGCTTGATAAGCCAGCTGATGGGTCGCATGGAGCGTCCATCGAAGCATGTCACGATGCGCGCTTTCCGGCAATCCTCAAGACCCGACGGCTGGGTTATGACGGTAAGGGTCAGATCAACGTTCCAAATCGTGAATCGTTATCGAAGGCTTGGGCTGAGCTCGGCTATGTCGATTGTCTGCTCGAAGAACGCCTTGATTTGCGTTTTGAGCTATCGGTTGTGTTAGCGCGTGGTCAGGGAGGCGAGCTGCGGGTTTATCAGGCCATTGAGAATATTCATCATCAAGGTATTTTGGCGCTTAGCTATTTTCCTGCGCGAAGTCATCCCGAGTTTGCAAAGCAGGCCGAGGTCTTAGCAGCAAAGCTAGCCAACGGACTCGATTATCAAGGTGTGCTTTGTGTTGAGTTTTTTGTTGTCGGACCCCTTGATGATCCCCGCCAATGGCACATCATCGCCAACGAAATGGCCCCTCGCCCGCACAATTCAGGGCATATCACCATGGACGCCTGCGCGGTCAGCCAATTTGAGCAGCAAGCGAGGGTACTTGCGGAGTTTCCATTGGGCGATACCTCCGCGCATGCTTATGCATGTCTTATCAATCTACTCGGTGATCGCTGGTTTGATCGTGATGGTTGTTATCGTGAACCCGATTGGGCAGGTTTATTGGCGATTGAAGGCTTGCATTTGCATCTTTACGGCAAGCACGAGGCGCGTGTTGGGAGAAAAATGGGACATATCAATCTTTGTGCAACAAGCGAAGCCCTGGTTGATCGGGCGCTCGAAAAAGCGCTAAAAGTACTAGAACGGTCATGATCATGGAACAAGCAAACTTTAGACGCCTTTCGACCGATTCCTCCGAAATTAATGAAGCTGCATCGCATCTGCGTCGCGGGGGTATTGTGGCTTTTCCTACCGAAACGGTCTACGGCCTGGGCGCAAATGCGGCCAAGCAAGCAGCCGTTGAAGCCCTGTTCGCACTCAAGCAACGACCCAGTGATCATCCGCTCATCATCCATGTTTCGGGTTTGGCCGATGCAAGTAGCTGGGCAAAGCTCAACCCGCTTGCCTTGCGAGTGATCGGGGCACTTTGGCCAGGCCCGCTCAGTCTCATTCTGCCGAGGCGGCCAGCAATCCCCATGCATGCACTGGGAGCACAAAAAACCGTCGCTTTGCGTTGTCCATCGCATCCGGTGGCTCGTGCCTTGCTTAGTCAATTTTCGGCAATCGGCGGTAAGGGTGTTGCAGCGCCGTCTGCAAACCCCTATGGCAAGCTCAGTCCGACAGATCCTGATCATGTTGAGAGCGATATGCGCCGAATGATGTATGCCCATGCATCAAGGCGTTTGCGCTTAAGTGATCCCAAGTTACCTGATTGTTGGATGATCGACGGTGGGTCCTCGGACGCAGGTATCGAGTCGACGGTGCTTGATTTAAGTACAGATGAGCCGCGGGTTTTGCGACCTGGCGTGATTAGCCGCGAGCAGCTTGAGGCGGTTCTTGGGATGCCGATTCCTTTGATTAAGCCGCAAGCGATTGAGGCCAAAACGCAAAAGCGCTCCAATCTTTTGCTCCCAAAGGCATCAGGTACTTTGCTTTCGCACTACGCACCCAATAAGCCGCTGTATGTGCTCGATCAGAGCTTACTAGCTCCAAAGCTCGCCGAATTACACCAACAAGGGTTCAGGCGACTTGCGCTTTGGGGTGTGGAAGCGCAGTCCCTTGATGCGTATGAATTTGAAATCAGTCTTGGTCTTGGGGCCGTGCCCGATTCACCTGAATCAATGGCGCAGCTTTTGTATCGTCAGTTACGCAGTATGGACGAGTCAGAGGCCGAGGCCTTAATCGTGGTCTTGCCATCACCGATTGATATGCTGCGTGATGACAAGGGTTGGGAAGCGGTGATTGACCGTATCGAGCGTGCAAGCTATGCAACCAAACACGGTTTAATCAATCCGAAGGCTCTTGCCAAGAGCGATCCAGTGGGTCATGACATGGCGCTTCCTGCGGATTCTGACATGATTTTTGAGCAGTTCGAGCAGCCACTGCAGTCTCCGCAGCAAACGCCGCAGCAGTCGGCACCACAGCAAATGTTGCCTGCTCAGGAGGCAGCCGATGACTTAGATTTCGATATGTCATTTGATGATCTTGGAGCTAACCCATGAATCCGATGGCCGCAGCGCCGCAGGTGGCCTTTGGTGATGCTATGTCACCGCACAATCAAGGTCCACTTGCTGGTGTCAAAGTACTTGACCTTACAACGGTGATTATGGGTCCTTACGCAACCCAAATCCTTGGTGATTACGGTGCTGACGTGATCAAAGTCGAAAGTCCCGAGGGCGATGTCATGCGTTTTCCTGGACCGGGTCGATCAGCGCAAATGGGGCATGTTTTTTTGAACGTTAACCGTAATAAACGTTCAATCGTTTTGGATTTAAAAACGGAAACGGGGCGCCAGGCCTGTATCGATCTTGCGCGGCAGGCCGATGTCTTGGTCTACAACATCCGCCCTCAGGCAATGAAGCGACTTCAACTCGCATATGAGGATTTACATGCAGTGAATCCTCGAATCATTTACGTGGGCTGTTTTGGCTTTGGGCAGGACGGGCCTTATGCGGCGCGCGCTGCTTATGATGATTTGATTCAGGCAATGAGCGGGGCTGCTGATTTGGTCGGAAGGCACCAAGCGGGTCCTCCGAGGCTCGTACCACTGAATTTTTGCGACCGTGTCTCAGGCCTTCATGTGGTGCAGGCGGTCTTGGCTGCGCTTTTTGCTCGTGAGCGCCAAGGTAAGGGGCAATCGGTCGATGTGCCTATGTTTGAAACCATGACGGCGTTTGCTTTGGGGGAGCATCTTGGGGGCGAGAGTTTTGTCCCGGCTGAGGGCGCCATGGGTTACAGCAGGATTTTGTCAACTCACCGCAGACCGCATGCCACGCGCGACGGTTTTCTTGTTGTCTTGCCCTACAACAACAAGCAGTGGGAAGGCTTTCTCAAGGCCGCCGGACGTGATGATTTAAAGCACGATCCGCGCTTTTCGACCCAACAAGCTCGTGCAGCAAATGTTTCGGCCATGTATGAATTGATCGGCCAAGAGGTCGCCAAGCACAGCAATGAGGCCTGGGTCGAAAGACTTAAGGGCGTCGATGTGCCATGGACCTTGGTGAACCGGCTTGAGGATTTACAACACGATCCTCACTTGCAAGCCGTTGGGCTCTTTCAAGAGGCCGATCATCCGTCGGAAGGGCGTGTGCGTATGACACGGGTGCCGAGCCATTGGAGTGAAACGCCGCCGTCAATTCGGCGCCTCGCGCCACAACTTGGCGAGCACAGCGCGGAGGTACTTCGCGAAGCGGGTTATAGCGACGATCAGATCCAAGCTGTACTTGGATCCCGAGGCTAAAGCGTGTGGACTGCAACGACTAAGGATGGTTCGGATCAGCATCACCCATGAGTAATCGGCTCGCTAAGGCTAATGCCTCAAGCCGGCACCAATCTCTCGACCCGCGGCAAGCATCGTCATCAAAGGTATGGCGGCAATCGCAAAAGCCATGATGATGACTGCCTTAAAGGCTTGGGCTGCTTCGGTGGTCGATACGATTTCCAATAGGCGCCTGAGATCCTGCTCATTCGGCGCTTGATCCCTGAGTGCGATGAAAAGTACAGCGGCAAGCGTCGATACGCCGACTGCCGAACCTACGGTGCGACAACAGGCCACGACCGCAGTGGTGATTCCGGTAAATTGAGCAGGCACCGAGGATTGGGCAACCACCAGCGAGGTCACCATGACCATACCCGAGCCAAGCCCAAGAAATCCCATGACGAAGAGCAAAGGCTTAACCGCATGGACGGGAATGAGGATCATGAGTCCGAGCATGCTGAGTACCAGGCTCAGCCCTGTGAAAATCACACGACGCGAGGCGCCGGTTCGGTAGGTCCAGCGACCCGCAAGAAAAGCACCACATGGAATACCCAGCGTGAGCGGCAACATTCTCAGCGCAGCCTCATCGACGCTTTGGGCGCCTCCCGATTGCATGGCAATCGGCAGCATATTACTCAAGCCAATCAACATGAAAAAAATGCAGGTGACATTCACGCAAGGCACCCAGACGCCACGACGCGACAGGATCGACGGCGGGATGATGGGTTCGGGGGCACGGCGCTCTTGGGCAATACAAAGGGCGGTGCTCACAACGAAGCCGCCCATAAGTAAGAGCATCGTTGGTTCGGCAAGGCGATGTCCCTGCCCAGTGAGGGTCAGGAAGCTCATCAGGCTTGATAGCGAGACGCTGAGCAAGATGGCGCCTAACCAATCGATTGGGCGCTGCTTCGTGGTAACGGGCAATAAGCGCAATACTTTGGCCACTCGCCAAATGGCCAGCAACGTCAACGGGATCATCGAGGCAAAGACCATGCGCCAGCCAAAAAGCCCGGTTAAATAGCCACCAAGCACAGGCCCGAGCATTGCAGCACTAGCAAACGTTGCCGACAGCCAACCTTGATAGCGGCCGCGCTCTCGGGCCGGCACAATATCGGCAATGGTCGCCTGAGCCATCGCGATAACTGCACCTCCCGTTAGGCCTTGCAGGATTCGCATCAGGATTAAAAATGCCATGCTTGGCGCAAGCGCTGAACCGAGACTGGTAAGTGCAAAGCCCAATAGCGATCCGAGCATCAACGGCCTGCGGCCGTAGAGGTCGGAGAGCTTGCCGTAAATTGGGGTTGCCACGGCCGAGGCTGCCAAATAGCCCGACATGACCCAGGGCAACTGCTCCATATGTCCCAGGTCTTTTCCAATCGATAGCAGGGCAACAGACACCAGCGTGGAGTCGACCGCGGCAACAAAGATGGCGAGGACCAGTCCGGCGATGATGCGGTGGATCTGGCCTTCAGTGAAGCGTACTTCGCTTTCCAAATGACTCAGAAGAAAGCCTGAATGCCGGTTTGTGCCCGACCAAGAATCAATGCGTGGATGTCGTGGGTGCCTTCGTAGGTGTTGACGACTTCGAGATTCACGAGATGGCGCGCAACCCCAAACTCATCGGAGATGCCATTGCCGCCCAACATATCGCGGGCCATTCGAGCAACATCAAGCGCCTTCCCACAGGAGTTACGCTTCATGATCGACGTGATTTCAACGGCTGCACTGCCTTCGTCTTTCATCCGGCCAAGCCGCAGACAAGCTTGCAGACCGAGCGTGATTTCCGTCTGCATATCGGCAAGTTTTTTCTGGATCAATTGGTTAGCTGCGAGCGGTCGCCCAAATTGTTTACGATCCATCGTGTATTGACGTGCGCTGTGCCAACAGTATTCAGCAGCTCCGAGTGCACCCCAGGCAATCCCGTAGCGCGCAGAATTCAAGCAGGTGAAGGGCCCCTTGAGACCTTCAACGCCAGGTAGCATTTGCGCCTCAGAAACTTCGACCTGATCCATGACGATCTCGCCGGTGATTGAGGCTCTCAAGCCGACCTTGCCAAGAATCTTAGGCGCGCTCAGGCCCGCCATGCCCTTTTCTAGGATGAAGCCCTTAATCCTTCCATCGTACTCACCGCCCTGACACTTGGCCCAGACTACAAAAACGTCTGCAATCGGTGAATTCGAAATCCACATCTTGGATCCCGTAAGCAGGTAGCCTCCATCAATCGCCTTCGCGCGGGTGTCCATTGACGCTGGATCCGAACCGTGGTTTGACTCGGTGAGGCCAAAGCAGCCAATCCACTCGCCACTAGCGAGCTTGGGCAGGTATTTGCGACGTTGCGCCTCGGTTCCGAATTCATAAATCGGCAGCATCACCAGCGACGACTGAACACTCATCATCGAGCGATAGCCAGAATCAATTCGTTCGACTTCGCGCGCGATCAGGCCATAGCTTACGTAATTCAGACCCGGACCGCCGTATTCGCTTGGAATCGTTGGGCCTAGCAGGCCTATCTGCCCCATTTCCTGGAAAATTGCCGGATCGGTATGCTCGTGTCGAAAAGCGTCCAGTACTCGTGGGGCGAGCTTGTCTTCACAGTAAGCGCTTGCAGCGTCACGCACCATGCGCTCGTCATCACTTAGTTGTTGATCAAGAAGCAGGGGGTCTGCCCATTGAAAACTGGCTTTTTCCTTGGAACGGTTTTGCGTCGAAACACTCACAACTTTCTCCATCAAGAGGCTAATGCTTCACCGATTGTAGGATGATTCAACAAGGCCAAGCCCAGAAAGCGAGTAAGCACAGTTTCGTAGAAGGGCTTTTCTCGATCGATATAAGGATTGAAAATGATTAAGTCGTGGTTTTCACAGGGTGGCGACAAGCCGCAACCCCAAGATGCCGCTAGCCGCGGCCTTGCTGCCGGGCAGTCAGCGAGCAATACCATCGTGGTTGGTGGGGGCTGTTTTTGGTGCACAGAAGCAGTGTTTCTTGCGGTTCGCGGCGTTGTAGGGGTGACTTCAGGCTATAGCGGTGGAAAACAGAACGATCCAGATTACGAATCGATTTGCACCGGAACGACCGGTCATGCAGAGGTGGTCAGCGTGCAGTTTGATCCGAGTACCATCAACCTTAAAACCCTCTACCAAATCTTTTTTGCTACCCATGATCCAACAACCTTGAACCGGCAGGGATATGACAACGGCACCCAGTACCGTTCAGTGATCTTCACACTTGATGAGGAGCAGGTCAGGGTGGCCCAAACATTGTTTGCCGAGCTTGAAGCCGCCAAAGTATTTGGCGCACCGATTGTTACTGAAATTGTTCCGCTTGAACGATTCTGGCGAGCAGAGTCTTATCACCAGAATTACTTTGAACGCAATCCGTTTCAAGGCTATTGCATGGGCGTTGTGGCGCCCAAAGTGGCAAAGTTTCGCAAGCAGTTTTCAAAGTATTTGAAGTAGCAAAGGGTGAGGTAGCGAAGGGTGAATTAGCAAAGGGGTCTAAGGCGCAAGCCGTTCTCGCTGCCATGGCGCTTGAGTGCTCGGCGCTGCGCGTCGATAGCGCAGTCGGTCATGGAGGCGCGAGCTTCGTCCCTGCCAGAATTCGATCATGTCAGGAACCACCCGATAGCCGCCCCAGTGGGGCGGCCGAGGCGGTGAATCACCCCATTGTGATTTGTAGCGGGCTTCGTTGACTTCAAGCACATCTCGCGAGGCAATGACCGTGCTTTGTGGTGAAGCCCATGCGCCAAGTCGGCTGCCGAGAGGTCGTGAACCGTAGTAGGCATCGGACTCTTCCTCGCTCACCTTGAGGGCAAAACCCTCAATACGTACTTGTCGTTCGAGCGGAGCCCACAAGAACACAAGCGCAACAGCGCATTGCTGTTCAATATCCTGCCCCTTGGCGCTCTGATAATTGGTAAAGAATGTAAAGCCATCCTGCTCGATGCCCTTTAGCAAGAGAATCCGAGCGCTGGGTCGACCAGCCTCGTTAATCGTACTTAGGCTAAAGGCATTGACCTCCGCAACTTGGGCATGCACTGCCTCGTCAAACCACCTTCGAAAGAGGGCAATGGGGTCATGACCAGCCTCCGATTCGTCCAAGGCTGCTCGTTGATAGTCTTGTCGGATGGCTGCAATTTCCTTTGATTCAATCGCTTGTGCTTGAGACATTACAAAGACCTCTTATCTGAAACATCATTCCTTTGTGAAGCATTAGCCCATTTCGATGCCAAGTCTTTTGACGATTGGCGCCCAGCGCGCTTCCTCTTGCGACAAAAGCTTGGCCATCGCTTGACTCGAACCGCCGATGGGATCCATACCGGACTTTGCAAGTGCTTCTCTCACGCCCTGCTCAGCCAACACGACGTTGATCTGAGTATTTACTTGCTCAATCAGGGCGTCGGCGGTGGCTGCAGGGGCCGCAACCGCATTAAACAATGGAGCATTCATGCGCGGATAGCCCAAATCGGCAAATCTCGGTGTTGCACGAAGTGCCGGGCTTGGCTGATCTTGCGCTTGGGCAAGCAAGCGCAAACGACCCTGTTGGACCGGGGCTTGCACATTAACGTACGCCGTAAACAAAGCATGGACTTGATGTTGCATCGTGGCCAGCACAGCGGCTGGTCCACCCTGATAAGGAATGTGCAACATGAAGAATCCTGCTTCAGCCTTGAATAACTCCATCGTGAGATGCGACGCGCTCGCGTTCCCGACCGAAGCATATTGGAAGCGGCCAGGTTTCGATTTCAGGAGCGCAATAAACTCGCTCAAGTTTTTCGGGGCATCATCGCTTTGTGCGGGAACCACCAAGACATGGGGTTGCGAAACCGTGGCAATGACTGGTTTTAAATCGCGCAACGGGTGGTAGCTGAGCTTAGGATAGATCAAGTGGGCGGTGGCCAAGGGGCCATTAAAGCCAACGAAAAAATGTTGGCCATCGGCCGGGGAGCGGGCAATGTCACTCGCGGCAATGGTTCCCCCCGCGCCAGGCTTGTTTTCGACGATATGGGTTCGTCCATCCAAGTCACGAAGGCGCTCGGCAATCCGGCGCGCTGCGATATCAACCGATGAACCGGGCGGGGTGGGCACTACCCAACGAATATGGTGCCGCGCCTGACTTTTTGCAGTCCGGATCCATGGCCCGAGACCATAGGCTGCTGAAGCGGCAAGACTTGATCCAAGGGCAGTTCGGCCAGCCCGAAACAAAAACAATCGACGTTGTTTGCTCCACAGCTTTTGGGATGATTCGTCCTGAGAGCGTTCGGGTTGAATGCGCGTGTTCATAGCACTTGAGGATAGCATTCAGGTATGCACTTCAACCTCGCCCCCCATGACTGCAGCTAAAGCGAAGCAAAAGCAATGGACTTCGGCCCTGGCGCTTGATTCGGTGATTCCCACTCGGCGTTTTCATCGGCTAGGGCAGCTGGGCGCGGGGTTGTTACACGTTGCGATTCCAGCTGCGCTGAGTGCGCCCTTTTGGTGGCCAAGTGAAGCCTCCATCCCGCTCGGACAAGCGCTGCGGCCCAGTCAAGAGCAACTTCAAGAGGCTTCCCTTAAGTCCCTTGAGGACGACGAATCAGCGCTCGCTCAGCGCCTTGCCACAGCGCGAGGTCAACTGCGGATGGTTTTTGCTCCGCCCCTGGTGTCGGCCCAGTCAATCGCTGCAGCTCCCATGACCGAACAGGCTAAACTGCCACTGATGGATGAGCCTGCGGCGCAGGCCGAGGCAAGCGCCCCGGTGTCAGAAGCGATCGCCGTTGCTGCAGACGCAAACGCTTTGCTCTCTGATGGACGCGCCGAGGCCGAAGAACCAAGCCAACTCGCGCCGTCGATCGGCCCCGTGGCCACCGACACCAGCGTATCGAGGCCAGACGATAGCCAAGCCCTGAATACCGTCGCTGATGACTTGAGCAAGCGGTCTCAGGCTCGCGCTGAAGCCCCAGCGCCGGCCCCACCCTTGAAGAGCCCGGACAAGGCTGTGCGCAAGGCTCAGCTTGAGGCTGAATTGAAATCCTTATCAGAACGGATTCAGGCCTATCAGCGGCAACAAGAAAAGGACATGGCGGATCAGGCAGCAGCTGCAAACCTGCCCTCGGAAGGTAACTGGCCGTCAAGTCAAACGCAGCCCGCACCTGCTCCAGAAAGCGCTTCGCGCGAGGCGATGATCCAGGCGCGGTTACCTGTAAAACTGAAGGCTTTTCGAGGTGCTTGGCAGTATAAGATGTATTACGGTGATCGGGTAGACGACAGCGTGGTCGCACTTGTGCGATTCGAGGTCGAGGTCGATCAAGAGCTTTATGTCTTGCGCAGTCAAGCACGGCCCCAGGGCTTTGCCGCAGCGCTTTTTCAGGGCGAATTCACGCAAGAGAGCCGAGGTAGGGTCTCGCCCTGGGGGTTTCGACCAGAGTTCTACGAAGAGCAACGAGGCCAGCGTGGGAAGCGCTGGGCGCAGATGGACTGGGAGCAGCGGGAGGTAAGGCTTTCGGATGGGACCCGTGTTCCCATTGCTCAAGGCGTTCAGGACCGACTAAGTATTGCCTGGCAGCTGTCTGCACTTGCCAGCAGTCAGCTCGCTCGCCTGCAATCACCATCGGGTATTCAGATTCCATTAATCCTCTCACGACATGTCGAACTCAACCGATTCTTTGCCCGCGCGGTCAGCGAAGAAATCGTCGATGGGCAAAGGCTTCGTTTGTTGAAGGTCGAACGTGAGCCTCGTCAGGGGAAAAAGGACGCAAGCATTGAGGTATGGTTAGATGTCGATCGCGATATGCTTCCCGTGCGGCTGCGCATCGAAGATCGCCGCGGTCGGGTGGTTGAACAAGTGCTCCAAAAGGATTCCATGTGATGCAGAGTCAGACTCACGACGACGAGGCCCCCAGCCTCTCATTAAGAATCGTTCCAGTAACGCCGTTTGAGCAAAATTGTTCGCTATTGATCTGCAATCGTACCCAGCAGGCGGTCGCGATTGATCCGGGGGGCGATCTCGATAAGATCGATCGAGCGCTCAAGCAAACAGGAGCAAGTCTTGCCTATGTGCTCCTCACCCACGGCCATATCGATCACTGTGGACAGGCGCGAGAATATGCCGACCGTCACCAAGTCGCATTGATGGGTCCCCACGAGGACGATGCCTTCTGGATCGATCAATTGCCGATGCAAGGACATCGATTCGGTTTTCCTCCCTTGAAGGCCTTCAAGCCCGATCGCTGGCTGAAGCAAGGCGATGAGCTCAGTTTTGGCGAACAAAAACTTGAAGTTCACCATACACCTGGGCACACACCAGGCCACGTTGTTTTTCACCATCGTGCTGTTGGCTTAGCGATTGTGGGCGATGTACTTTTTGACGGCTCGATCGGCCGAACGGACTTTCCAAGAGGCAACCATGCCGACCTGATTGCCTCGATACAACGCGAGCTATGGCCAATGGGTAACGACACCCGATTTGTGCCGGGCCATGGCCCCATGTCAAGCTTTGGTGAGCAGCGTGAGCACAATCCTTATGTGTCGGACGCGGCCCTCAAATGACCACTGGCCCACGCGATCGTTAGCATTCAAGAAGCGGCTTGCCCTCAGCGCGAGGCTTGCTTTAGGCCCACGGTTCGTTGAAACACAGGACGCTCCGTGCTGTGCTCGAGACGATCAGCGACAAAATAACCAAGTCGTTCGAATTGAAAGTGTTCTGCTGCCTGCGCTTTGGCAAGACTTGGTTCAAGCCAAGCCTTGACTAGACGGTGAGCATCCTCATTGATAAGTGATAACCAGTCCTTTTCGCCGCTGTCAGGTTGTGGATCGGTGAAGAGGTTTTCGTAGAGATGCACATCAGCTGCGAGCGCTTCATCGACCGAGACCCAGTGGATATTGCCCTTGACTTTATAACTATCCGCGCCTGCGGTGCCAGAGCGCGAGTCGGCGAAATAACGTGCCACAACCCGCAAAACTTTTCCATCTGAATCGACATCGACGGCACGACACTCGATCACAAAACCATAGCGAAGTCGCACGCGGTTACCTGGAAATAAACGGAAAAATCCCTTCTCAGCAGCCGCCCTTACATCATCGCGTTCGACCCACAAGCGGCCAGTGCAGTGAAACTGGCGTTGACCCCATCCGGGGTGCTGCGGATGCCATGGCGCTTCACAGGCCTCGCGGTGGCCCTGTGGCCAATTCTCGATCTCAAGAAGCACCGGGTCCATAACCGCTGTAGCCCGCCTTGCCTGCGGTTCAAGATCATCACGCAGGGCAATCTCAAGGACCGACGGATCCACCCATTGGTTAGCCTTGGATACGCCGATACGTTCGCAAAAAAGCTGAATCGAACCTGGGGTGAAGCCACGCCGCCTCAGGCCGACAAGCGTTGGCATCCGTGGATCATCCCAACCCTTCACACGCCCGCTGCTGACAAGCTCTTGCAACTTTCGTTTACTGGTGACCGTATAGTAAAGATTAAGACGCGCAAATTCAGTTTGTTGGGGTAGCGGCCGCCGCAAAAAACCACCCTCAGCTAAACGTTCTAAAACCCAGTCATAAAAGGGGCGGTGATCCTCAAATTCAAGCGTGCAAAGCGAGTGCGTTATGTTTTCTAGCGCATCGGAAATCGGATGCGCGTAGTCATACATCGGATAAATGCACCACTGATTACCGGTACGGTGATGTTCTGCAAAGCGAATTCTGTAGAGCGCCGGGTCGCGCAGATTCAGATTGGGCGAACGCATATCGATCTTTGCCCGTAAGACCATGCTGCCTTCAGGATGCTTCCCTTCTCGCATTTCGCGAAAGCGCATCAAGCTTTCTTCAGGGGAACGATGCCGATAGGGTGAATCCTCTCCAGGCTCGGTGAGGCTGCCACGCTTTGCCCGCATTTGCTCAGCAGATTGCTCATCGACATAGGCATGTGATGATTTGATCAAGTATTCAGCACAGTCGTATAAGGCCTGGAAATAATCGCTGGCGAAATACAAATTGGATTCCGAGTGCTCGTCCCAAGAAAAACCCAACCACCGAACCGTATCAAGAATTGAATCAACGTATTCCTGATCCTCTTTAACGGGGTTGGTGTCATCAAAACGCATGTGGCATCGGCCACCGTAGTCCCTAGCAAGCCCGAAATTTAAGCAAATTGATTTGGCGTGGCCAATATGAAGATAGCCATTGGGCTCGGGCGGAAATCGCGTACGAATGCCTGCCCCATCGCGTTGGCTAGCCGGTTGCCTCGCATCGGAAGGGCGTCCAGCCCAGGAGCGCTGGGTGAGACGCCCCGAGGAAAGGTCATGCTCGATTAGGGCCCTAATGAAATTGGGGGGAGCGGTTTGCTTCGTCGTTGTGGTGTCGGCCATGGGCTCGTTGGATATCTTTCCGCGGCTTATCAGTGGGCTTGAGGGCCTCGCAATTTAAACGCCTTGTAACTCGATCTCAAATAGCAAGGTGGCGTTGGGTGGGATGACACCGCCTGCTCCACGAGCTCCATAACCGAGTGATGCAGGCACCCGCAGTCGTCGTGTGCCGCCTACCCGCATGCCAACCACGCCCTCGTCCCAGCCCTTAATCACATGGCCGGCTCCAAGCGGAAACGAGAAGGGCTCCCCACGATCGTGTGAGGAGTCGATCTTCTCGCCAGCTTGGCCATCGTTATCGAGCCAAAGGGTGTAGTGAGCGAGTACGTGGCAGCCGCTTTCGGCGACGTCGCCCTCACCGACAATCAGGTCCTCGATTTGTAATCCGCTTGCTGTAGTGTTAAAACTCACAACATTCTCCAAAAAATATCGTTGTGCTACGACGCGTTGTCGCGCAGTCGCTTGATCAGGCTCGAGGTGTCGAAACGGCCTCCGCCCATGCGCTGTACATCGCGATAAAACTGATCAACAAGCGCTATGACCGGCAATGGCGCTCCGTTGCGACGTGCCTCGTCAAGACAAAGGCTGAGGTCTTTTCGCATCCAGTCAACCGCAAAGCCGAAGTTGAATTGATCATCAACCATGGTCTTGCCGCGATTTTCCATTTGCCATGACTGTGCGGCTCCCTTGCTGATGACATCGAGCACAAGCTTCATGTCGAGGCCCGCTTGCATGCCAAAATTAATACCCTCAGATAAGCCTTGGACCAGGCCTGCAATGCAAATTTGGTTGACCATTTTTGCTAGCTGGCCAGCTCCACTCTCACCGATTCGGGTGAAGGCGCGTGCAAAGGCCATGCCTGCAGGTTTGACCGCGTCAAAGTCTGCTTGATCACCACCAACCATCACGGTCAGCACACCGTTTTTTGCTCCCGCTTCACCACCCGACACAGGCGCGTCGAGAAACCCGACTGCCATGGACTTTGCGTGTTGATAAAGTTCACGTGCCACTTGCGCCGATGCGGTGGTGTTATCAACAAAATAACTTCCCTTTTGCATGCCGGCAAATGCGCCATCAGAACCAAGCGTAACTGCACGAAGATCGTCGTCATTGCCCACACAACAAAACACGATCTGAGCTTGAGCAGCAGCCTCACGCGGCGTGGCGGCAGCTACGCCTTTAAATTGCTCAAGCCAAGCTTTCGCCTTGGCAGCGTTGCGGTTGTAAACCGTAACATGGTGGCCAGCTTGGGCAAGATGTCCTGCCATGTGAAAACCCATCACACCCAAGCCTAGAAAGGCAAGATGCTGAGGCTCACAGGCTTCGTAAGTCTTTTGAGTCATGGATGCCATCCTTGAAAGCTTGCTCAGAAGCAGGCTGCGTGACCATCACGACGGCTGTCGCTCGCTGCCACATAACCATCGGCCAAATCATCGCTCATTCGCCAAATAAACTGGCCCGAACCAAAGTCCATGTAGGGATCGGCAATTGATTCAAGCACATGGCCACGCTCGCGTAGACCTTGAACCACCGCAGCATCCATGGCCGCTTCAACATCGACCGATAGTCCTCGGTTTACTTTCCACCGCGCAGCGTCGCACGCTGCCTGGGGATTTTGCTTGAAATGAATCATCCGAAGCAATGTTTGCAGATGGCCTTGCGGCTGCATATTGCCGCCCATGACCCCAAAACTCATCTGCGGCTTATGACCCCGCATTAGAAAGCCCGGAATGATGGTTTGGAAGGGGCGATGCCGCGGCTTAACCAGATTCGGATGACCGGCTTGCATCGAAAATCCATGACCTCTGTTTTGCAGGGAGACGCCTACTTCCGGTACGACAACACCAGACCCAAAACCCATGTAGTTCGACTGTATAAACGAAATCATCCGACCCTGCGCATCAGCAGCTGTCAGATAAATAGTTCCACCTCGGGGTGGTTGGCCATGTTGAAAGGCAGTTGCTCGGTCCCGTCGAATAAGCGCTGCCCTCGAGGCCAGATAGGCATCGTCAAGCAAATCCTCGGCGCGCACCTCGGTCATTGCCCTAGCGTCTGCAACCCAGCGATAAACATCTTCAAAAGCAGCCTTCATG
The DNA here is from genome assembly GCA_900299025.1 of Burkholderiaceae bacterium. Classification (GTDB taxonomy): domain Bacteria; phylum Pseudomonadota; class Gammaproteobacteria; order Burkholderiales; family Burkholderiaceae_E; genus UBA3064. Next base: position 17,471 of record OMIE01000057.1, on the reverse strand, counting down.
GCTTCGATCTGCAAGTGCCGTGCATCAAGCGAGTCGGGATGCAGTCCTTCTAAGCCAAGATGACGCAATATACCCAGCGCGATTAATGCTGCGATGCCTTGGCCATTCGGAGGAATCTCATGAAGCTGGTATTCACCCCAGTGCTGCGAAATGGTATCGACCCAGTCAGCCTTGTAATCGCGTAGGTCCTCCAGACTTAGGCTTCCGCCGTGTTCTTGTGCGTGTTTGACCAAGGCTGCCGCGGTTTCGCCCTCGTAATAGTCCCTTCCTTTGGTCGCTGCGATACGTCGCAGTGTTTTCGCAGCAGCAGGGAAGCTCCAGCGTTCGCCGACTTGAGGGGCACGCCCAAACGGCATGAAGGCTTGCGCAAAACCCGGCTGCACCTTGAGTTCCTCGACCTGATTGGCCCATTTGTGTTGCACGATGGTGGCAACGCCATGTCCCGCTTCGGCTAGCTCGATCGCTGGCGCCATCAGGTCCTCAAAGGGTAGCGATCCGTATCGATCATGAAGTGCTGCCCAGCCAGCAATTACACCAGGGACGGTGACCGAGTCCCAGCCGCGTTTTGGGATCTGCCCTCCGTGTTTGCGATCGAAATACCCAGGATTCCAGGTCGCGGGGGCATAGCCTGAAGCGTTTAGGCCTTGTAAACGCTTACCGTCCCAAACAATGGCAAATGCGTCCGAACCAAGTCCACAGGATACCGGTTCTACGATGGTGATAGCGGCTGCTGCTGCAATGGCGGCGTCGATCGCATTGCCGCCGCGCGCGAGCATCCGCAGACCGGCTTGTGCGGCTAGAGGCTGTGAAGTTGCAACGACGTTTTTGGCAAAAACCGGCATGCGTTGAGATGGATAACCCGATTGCCAGTCAAAAGGAAATCGGTCGGAGGCGGACGCTTGCGCGTTTGCTGAAGCATTGGACATGGCAGTGGAGGCAATGAGTTATGAAGGGGTTACCAAAATATCGATCAAAAAACTGAGAAAAGCTTAAAGACCTAGTTGCTCAGCCAAATCGATAAATCCTTCAGCATGATAAGTGAAGCGAGCCTCACGGCCTAAGTTTTCCTGGGGTTCAGGACCGAACTCATCGGGCCGGACGATAAAGGCAGTTTGACAACCCGTGGCTGCCTGGGCTGCGTCAAGGTCGCTTTTGTGAGCGGCAACAAAAAGCAGCGATGCGCCTTCGATATCCCAGGTTTTGCAAAGGCCTTGATAACTTTCCGGGTCGGGCTTGTAGTGCTTGTAGGTCTCTGCCGACAGGATCAAGTCCCAGGGCAGGGCCGCAGACTTGGCCATGTTGGCGAGCAAGGCAAGGTTGCCGTTTGATAGCGTACAAATCATCATGCCCTTGCGTAGTCGTTGCAAACCTTCTACCGCATCAGGCCAGGGCTTGAGTCGATGCCACACAAGATTGAGGTCGACTTTTTGAGCTTCGCTAAGGTGCCGGATATTAAATCGATCTAATATTTGATCTAGATTTTGCCGGTGCAAAACATCGATAGAGGTCCACGCTATTTGCCCCTGACGTACTTTGGCCATGGCCGGCTGATAAAGACTTCGCCACGCCAACGCGAACTCACTTGGCGAGACTTCTAGCTTCAAATCGCGCACAGCCTGGCAAATGCTGCCGTGCCAATCGACGACCGTACCAAAGACATCGAAGGCGGCAACGCTGGGAGCGGGCTTCATAATTAGTCCTCTTGGAAGGCTTCCTCACGCTTCTTGGAAATCGCTGGCAAGAAGACCAATACCAGTAGGACTGCGGCGATCGCAAGTAGGGTTGCCGATAAGGGGCGGGTAAAGAAAACGGTTGGATCGCCACGCGAAATGGTGAGGGCGCGACGCAAATACTCCTCCATCAATTTTCCGAGCACGAAGCCTAACAAAAGCGGCGCAGGCTCGCAGTCAAATTTCTTGAACAAATAGCCAAGGATGGCGAAAGGAATCGTCATGAATACGTCGAAAACATTGTTATTAATCGAATAAGCACCAATACAACAGAACAACAAGATGGCCGGAAAGAGGACACGGTAGGGCACCGAAAGCAACTTAATCCAAAGGCCAATCAGTGGCAAATTGAGAATGACCAACAACAAATTACCCACCCACATCGAAGCGATCAGACCCCAAAACAGCGTGGGATTGCTCGTCATGACCTGGGGCCCTGGTTGGATGTTGTGAATCATCATCGCAGCGACCATGAGGGCCATCACTGGGGTGGTCGGGATACCAAGCGTTAGCATCGGTATAAACGAGGTTTGAGCGCCAGCGTTGTTGGCGGCCTCGGGGCCGGCAACACCTTCGATCGCTCCCTTGCCAAATCGCTCAGGTGTTTTACTCAGCTTTTTCTCAAGCGCATAAGCGGAAAACGACGATAAAACCGCGCCACCACCAGGAAGAATGCCAAGAAATGAGCCTAGGGCAGTACCTCGGATCATGGGAAAGACGCTTTGCTTAAATTCGCTAGCGCTTGGCATGAGGCCGCCGACTTTGCTGGTAAAGACTTCCCGCTTTTCGCGTTGCTCGAGGTTGAGAATGATCTCGGCAAAACCGAACATGCCCATAGCAACAGCAACAAATTCGATCCCGTCAGATAGCTCTGGAATATCGAAGGAGAAACGAGCAACACCCGAGTTGACGTCGGTACCGATCATGCCTAACAGTAGGCCCAAGCCCCCCATGGCAAGCGCTTTGATGATCGATCCATGCGCAAGCACGACCGCCGCAATGAGACCGAGCACCATCAAGGAAAAATACTCAGCAGGACCAAACTTAAACGCCACCTCTGCAAGCGGTGGCGCAAAAGCTGCGATCATAAATGTTGCAACAGTTCCTGCAAAAAACGATCCGATCGCTGCGATGGCAAGCGCCGGCCCTGCTCGTCCCCGCCTTGCCATTTGGTAGCCGTCGAGTGTGGTCACAACCGATGAAGACTCACCAGGTAAATTGACCAAAATAGCGGTGGTTGATCCGCCGTACTGGGCACCATAATAAATGCCAGCCAGCATAATGAGCGCCGAGGTCGGATCGGTCATTTTGTAGGTTGCTGGCAAGAGCATGGCAATCGTCGCTAATGGCCCGATTCCGGGCAATACCCCAATTAAGGTGCCTAGCGTGACGCCAATAAAGCAGTACAAAAGATTTTCTACCGTTGCAGCCGCCGAAAATCCAATGGCGAGGTTGCCAAGTAAGCTGTCCATAGTTGTCTCGATTATCGGTCTAGAAATTTTGGCAGGAACGGAAATTGCAACTCGAGCCCTTTAACAAACACCAGATACGAAAGTAAAAGCAGTACCACGGTAGCGATCAAGGTGTCTCGAACTTTAAACTCGTGGCTGGCGGGCGCGGCAATCCAGATCAACACAATGATGGCAACGATGATGCCCAACGACGGCAAGGTCGCTGCAAAAGCAATAACAGCCAGCAAGATCGTGCTTACCTCGCGCCAGCCGGTTGGATCGACATGGACTGGCTTTTCGGCTTTACCCAAGCCGAGAAAACTAATCACTGCACCAAGTAGGGTGAGCAGACCGCCAAGAAGGGTTGGGAAGTAAGCGGGACCCATCTTCGCCGCCGTACCCATGGTGTACTCGCGCGAAAAAACGATGAATGCAAGCCCAAAGGCCATAAACAGAATGCCTGCCCAGAAATCTCGATAGTTTTTTATTTGCATGCTTCGGTCTCCGTTGCTTTACGCCGATGCGACGTTTTCTCTCATGTCGTTATTCTCAAAGTCTAAGCCTAGCTTTAAAGCCTGGCCGGGCGAAGAATAGCCGAGCGAGGCGAAGGATGCCAACCATAGGGTCTCAGTTGCAAGGACTTGTTAGCGTGGCCCTCGCTACGTGTATGCACTGGTCCACAGCGACCTTAATCGACTCGAGCGCCCGAGGCCTTGACCAGAGCCTGATATTTCCTTTGCTCCTGGCTAATAAATTGTTTGAAAGATTCAGGACTCATCGCAGACGAATCGGCTTTCATTCGCACAAGGCGCTCCCGAATCTCTTTTGATTCAAGCGCTTGAGCCAATGCGCGATTCAAAGCCTTGATGCTGGCTTCTGCGGTTGCTGCCGGGGCCATGAGTCCAAACCAGGTGCTGATATCAAAGCCTTGATAGCCGCTCTCGGCAACGGTTGGTACATCCGGTAGTTGGCTGCTGCGTTGCGCGCTTGTCACAGCGAAGGCCTTGAGCTTACCGGCCTGAATCTGGCCTGCGGCCGATGCGAGATTGTCAAACATCAGGTCCGTTTGACCTGCCAATAATCCTAGCTGCGCGGGTGCTGCCCCGGCATAGGGAATATGGACCATGCTGAACCCGGCTGTCGACTTGAATAATTCGGCGGCCAAATGGCCTGCACTCCCGTTGCCACCTGAGGCGTAATTGAGTTTGCCAGGATGCTTTTTCCCGTAGGCGACCAAATCTTTCACGCTATGAATGCCCAGCCTTTGTGCAGCCTCGGTTGGCATGACCAAGACATTTGGCACCATGGCAATCATGCCGATGGGCGAAAAATCGCGGTTCGCGTCGTAGGGCATTTTCGCGTAGAGGTAGGGATTAATGGCGTGGGTGGCAACCGCTCCTACCACCAATGTGTAGCCGTCGGGTTGAGATTTGGCCACGTAATCGGCGCCGATATTGCCGCCAGCACCGGCGCGATTTTCAACCAAGATCGGCTGGCCCAGGCTCTCGCGCATCTTTTCGGCAAGCGCACGGGCCATTTGGTCAAGGGGACCGCCAGGCGGGTAGGGCACCACTAACTTGATTGGTTTGCTGGGCCAGGAACTTTGGGTTTGGGCGCCCAATGGGGGCGCTTGGACGAGCATGGCGAGTCCAGCGAGGCTTGCGGCAAACAGCCCGAGACGACGAGTTTTGCTTAGCTTATGCATGGCGGGTCCTTGTTTTTCGAAACCTTGGATTACATCACCTTACAGGATTGTGCGGCAGCCTACAGACGCGCTGAGCTTGTAGCGACACAATGGGTCAAGTCAAGGATTTCACGGATCCTTTGGCCCGGTCTGGAGCAAGGCATCTTGGCTTGATCCAGGTCTTAACGGTCTCCTTTATGGGGCGCGGCTAAGGCCGCTGCCCCTTTTTCTTGGCTAGAATCCATGGCTCCTCGCAGCGCAATTTCGATTGCAAGCCGATTCACCTTGAGACCACGCCATGAAGTCTGCAGATATCCGTGCTGAATTCCTAGCCTTTTTCGCTGAACGCGGCCATACGGTTGTCGCTTCCAGTTCCTTCGTTCCAGCCAATGATCCGACGCTACTCTTCACCAATAGCGGTATGGTGCAATTCAAGGACGTCTTTCTTGGTAAAGAGCAACGCGCTTACAAGCGCGCAACGACCTCGCAGCGAAGCGTACGCGCAGGTGGAAAGCATAACGATCTCGAAAATGTAGGCTATACCGCGAGGCATCACACCTTCTTTGAAATGCTCGGCAATTTCAGCTTCGGTGACTACTTCAAGCACGATGCGATCCGTTTTGCTTGGGACTTGTTGACGCAACGATTCATGATCCCCAAAGAAAAGCTTTGGGTGACCGTATATGCCGAAGACGACGAAGCGTTCGGTATTTGGTCCGATGAGATTGGCGTTCCCAAAGAACGCATTATTCGCATCGGTGATAACAAGGGCGCACGTTATGCAAGTGATAACTTTTGGCAAATGGCAGACACAGGTCCTTGCGGACCATGCTCTGAAATTTTTTACGATCACGGCCCTGATGTTGCTGGGGGTCCTCCAGGCTCGCCTGAGCAGGATGGCGATCGTTATATCGAGATTTGGAATCTCGTTTTTATGCAGTACGAACGTGATGAAAGCGGCGTATTGAGCGCTTTGCCAAGGCCTTGCGTGGATACCGGCATGGGGCTCGAGCGAATCGCTGCGGTTCTACAAGGTGTGCACAGCAATTATGAGATCGATCTTTTTCAGCAGCTTATTGCCGCTGCTGCGAGGGAGACCAACACAAGCGATCTGAATGAAGCTTCGCTGAGGGTGATTGCCGACCACATCCGAGCCTGCGCGTTTTTGGTGCTCGATGGCGTTATTCCGGGCAATGAAGGTCGTGGTTATGTTCTAAGAAGGATCATCAGGCGCGCACTTCGGCATGGCTACCAATTAGGTTGCAAGACACTTTTCTTTCATCGATTAGTCGATGACTTGGCACTGGCGATGGGCGCTGCGTATCCCGAGCTTTTCACTGAGCAAGAACGCGTCAAGGCAGTGCTTAAGCAAGAAGAAGAACGATTCTCTGAAACGCTCGAACACGGTATGGCCTTGCTCGAGCAGGTGCTTGTCGACGGACTCAAACAACTTGATGGCGAAACGGCTTTTAAACTTTATGACACCTACGGCTTTCCCGTTGATCTAACCGCCGATGTTTGCCGAGAGCGTGGGCTTAGCGTTGACGAGGATGGTTTCGAGGCGGCCATGGCGAGACAGCGCGAGCAGGCGCGTGCAGCGGGTAAGTTTAAAGCGGCTGCAGGAATTGATTATCAGGGTGCTAAAACACGGTTTGATGGTTATGATTGCTTGAGTGAGGATGCAAAGGTTCTTGCCATTTTTCATGAAGGCGCATCGGTGGCAGTGGCTCAGGCGGGCGAGCGCGTAGTAATTGTCCTTGATCAAACGCCTTTTTATGCCGAGTCGGGCGGACAGGTTGGTGACCGGGGTTATTTTGTCGGTCTTGAAAGCCATAAGAGCTTTGAAGCCGAAGTCCACGACACTCAAAAAATAAGCGCTGAGGTTTTCGGCCATCATGCCTTGATAAATCAAGGTGTGTTGCGGGTTGGCGATGTACTTAGGGCACAGGTGGATAAATCCCTAAGGGCAAACACGATTCGAAATCATTCGGCCACCCACTTGATGCACAAAGCATTGCGTGAGGTCTTAGGCGCACATGTGCAGCAAAAGGGTTCGCTTGTCGATGAGCACAAGACACGCTTCGATTTCAGTCATCACTCAGCCATGAAGCCCGAAGAAATTCGCGAAGTCGAGCGCATTGTCAATGAAGAGATTTTGAGCAATCAGGCAAGCGCGGCAAAGCTTATGTCGTTTGATGATGCAGTCAAAGCGGGAGCGATGGCTTTATTCGGTGAGAAGTATGGTGATACTGTTCGCGTGCTTGATATCGGAAGTTCGCGTGAGCTTTGCGGTGGTACCCACGTCGAGCGGACCGGCGATATCGGGAGTTTCAGAATTGTCGCCGAGTCCGGGGTGGCTGCCGGGATTCGGCGCGTTGAAGCGATTACGGGTGAGCAGGCGATAAAGTTATCGCAGGACCAAGACTCAAGGCTCGAGCGCATTGCCGGGATGCTCAAGGCGCCGAGCGCTGACATCGAGAGCAAACTGCGCGATGTACTTGAGCATACGAAAGCGATGGAGCGAGAGCTCGTCCAACTCAAGTCCAAGATGGCGGCTGCTCAAGGAATAGGACTTGCCGGCCAGGCCAGGCGAATCGGTCAGGTGCACTGTCTGGCGGCCAAACTCGACGCGGTTGATCCAAAAGCGATGCGCGAGGCCATGGACCAACTCAAGCAGCAACTTGGCTCGGCGGTGATTGTGTTGGCAGTGGTCGAGGCGGAGCGCGTTAGTCTCGTTGCCGGCGTAACAAAGGACTTGCTTAGCAGCGTCAAAGCCGGGGACTTGGTCAATTTTGTTGCCCAGCAGATCGGCGGCAAAGGCGGAGGCAGGCCTGATCTGGCGCAAGCAGGTGGTCATGATGTGGCAAAGTTACCTCAGGCTCTCGAATCGGTTCACGATTGGGTGAGTGATAAGTTGAAGGAGGCCTCGTGATATCAAACAAAGCTACAGACCATGCAGACATAACCGTTGACGCTCAAGGCTTGAACTGCCCACTGCCCATTCTGAAAGCTAAGAAGGCGCTCAACAGCATGCAATCGGGTCAAACCCTTTTGGTGTTGGCGACCGACCAGGGCGCAGAGCGTGACTTCAATAACTTCGCCAGGCAGACTGGCAACGACTTGATTGACCAAAAGCTCAACCATGGCGTCTGGCATTTTCTTCTAAGGAGGCGGTAATGGCTAAGGCCCTGTTTGATTTCAAGGGACAAAAAGTCCTCATCACAGGCGGTGCCTCGGGTATTGGAGCGGCCTCGGCGAGAGCCTTTGCAGCGGCCGGTGCACAAGTTTTTGCAACGGGATTGAGCGCCGATGAAGTCGAACAGGCTAAGCAGCAGCCGGGTTTTGAATCGATCGATGTCCGAGTGCTCGATGTGAGGGATCATGAGGCGCTTTCCGCACTCGCTCAGTCCTTCGATCGCCTTGATGTGCTTGTTCATTGCGCTGGGATGATTCGTCGCGAAGCGGAACATGACCCTGATGTTTTTGACGAAGTGCTCCACGTGAATTTGTCAGCCGGCATGCGCTTATCAACCATGATGAAACCGCAACTGGCTCGGCAATCGGGTTCGATTATCTTCATTGCCTCCATGCTCAGCTTCTTTGGCGGTCCCAAGCAGCCTGCCTATGCAGCATCAAAAGGAGCGATTCGGCAACTCACGATGTCACTGGCTGCCGCCTACGCTCAGGACTCGATACGCGTCAACGCGGTTGCCCCAGGCTGGATCGTGACCAATTTATCGCGAGGCGCGCGCGATGATGCTGCGCGCAACGCTATGATTCTTGCAAGAACCCCTATGGCACGCTGGGGCCAACCTGAAGAGGTTGCAGACCCTATTTTGTTTTTGTCATCCGATGCAGCGCGTTTTGTGACCGGCGTTGTTTTACCGGTCGATGGCGGTTTTTTAACGATGTAGGTTTGATCAAGGCCTTAAGCCCAATTTGCTCGCTTAAGGCCTGTTCGTTTGAGGCGGCTCGCTTAGGATAAGTGCTTGCCCACCAGCTTAGTCATCTCAAACATACTCACACTTGATTGGCCAAAAACCTCTTTGAGTGCGGCATCTGCATTGATTTGACGCTTGTTGGTGGCGTCTTGCAGCTTTTTAGCCTTAATGTATTCCCATAACTTCTTGGTGACTTCGGTACGAGGCATCGGCTTACTACCAATGACCGCTGCAAGTGCAGCGCTCGGTGTCATTGGCTTCATGAAAGCAGCATTGGGGCTGCGCTTAGCAGCATCTTTAGACGCTGGTTTCTTTGCCGCTGTTGCCTTCGATGCGCTAGCCTTTGGCGCAGCTGGCTTGGCCGCTGATGACTTTACAGCTGGTTTACTTGCGGCTGCCTTGGCAGCGGGTTTTTTGGCCGCAGGCTTTTTTGCGGCGGGTTGTTTTGCGGTTGCCATCCGGTGACCTCCAGTGTGGTGAATTCGGGGCGCGTTGTTCTCGTGCGATGCGCAGCCGAAAGCATGATCGCATGTCCGAGGAAACGCAAGGGCTCAGGCGACAAAATGCCGTTTTATCGGGGCTCACGGTGCTGTATCACCGCTTTTTGGTTTGTGATTAAGACTTGATGTTGATACGTTCGTATTGATCTGAAAGTGCTGCGCGACTCGTCTCAAAACGCAGCATACGTTCCCGCTCTTGTTCGACGACCACCTTGGGCGCGCGATCGGCAAAAGATGGATTTGCAAGCTTGGCCTTACACTTTGCAATCTCAAGATCGATTCGTTCTATTTCTTTGGATAAGCGAAGCAATTCCGCCGACCGGTCAATCTCGACGTCGAGCATTAATCGTAGGCCGTCCAGCCATTGAACTGGCGCTAGCCGGTCGCTTGGTAGTTGCTCGACGACCTGAACTTCTTGGAGCCTAGCGAGCGATTGCAATGCCCTGGCATCGTCAAGAATCGCAGCAGCCTGCACCCCTTCGATCAAAAGCGGTACACGTTGCGCGGGTGAGAGCGACATTTCGCTCCTTAGCTGGCGGCAGGCATCGACTAAGGCTTTGAACCGACTCATCCAGGCTAAGGCCTCTGGATCAACACGCTCGGGTCTAGCCTTTGGAAAGGCTTGTTGCATGATGCTGCATGGCATGGCGGGGGTAGCGGGTTTCGATGGCGCACTGCCGCTATCCATCGGTGTATCGACGGCTTTCCCATCGTGTTTCGCGTGATAACGCTGCGCCAGGGGTGCAACGCTTTGCCATAAGGTCTCGGTCAGAAAAGGCATGAAGGGGTGGCCGAGGCGAAGTATGGTTTCTAAGACGCTTAGTAGCGTTCGTCGGGTGCCTCGGCGTACGGCAGCATCCTCATGCTGTAGCTGAACCTTCGCCAATTCCAAATACCAGTCGCAATAGGACTGCCACACTAGCTCGTAGTACTCCTTGGCTGCAAGATCAAAACGAAACTCGCAAAGATGCTGTTCAATTTGAGCAATGCTCTGCTCGAGAACCGAACTGATCCATCGTTCCGGCTTGCCAAAGTGCATATATGCCCCTGGTACGCAGGCGCTTGCATCATGCGGAGCAAAGCCAAGCTCGTACGCGCTCTCTTGACCGACTTGCATCAATACGAAACGGGTGGCGTTCCATAATTTATTGCAAAAATTCCGATAACCCTCACAACGATTCAGGTCAAAATTGATGTTTCGTCCTGGTGTGGCGAGCGAAGCAAAAGTGAATCGCAGGGCGTCTGCGCCGAAGCCTGGGATTCCTTGCGGGTACTCTTTGCGCGTCTTTTTGGCAATGCTTTCAGCTTGCTTGGGATTCATCAAGCCACTGGTCCGCTTAGCGACGAGGTCTTCAAGCTCGATACCATCAATTAAATCGATGGGGTCGAGCGTGTTGCCCTTAGATTTCGACATTTTTTGGCCCTCGGCATCGCGTACCAAGGCATGGACGTAAACCGTTTCAAAGGGCACTTTTCCAGTGAAGTGGGTGCTCATCATGACCATGCGTGCGACCCAGAAAAAGATAATGTCAAAACCTGTCACCAAAACTTGTGAGGGTAAGAACTGGGCCAACTCAGGTTTTAACTTAAGGCCTAAGCCGAGGGTTTCGCTGGGCCGCTCTAGCCAGGGATCGCTTTCATCGGCAAGCGTCGAGAAGGGTACGAGTGCTGAAGAGAACCAGGTATCAAGCACATCGGGGTCACGAACCAAGCCGCCTGTCCATCCGTCTGCGTCGGCTTGTTTTCTCGCATCGGCTTCGTCGCGAGCAACATAAACCTTAGCATCCTGAAGCGCAGCACCTTGCTCGTCGGCTCGGTACCAAGCTGGTATTTGGTGGCCCCACCAGAGTTGCCTTGAAATGGTCCAGTCCTGAATGTTTTCAAGCCAATGGTTATAGGTATTTGTCCAAGTTGAAGGAACAAAGCGCACCTTTCCTTGCTCAACGACTTCAAGCGAGACTTGAGCAATACTTTTTCCAGGGAAAAGACTGCCCTGGGGCGCAGGCTTGCTCATCGCTACAAACCATTGATCGGTTAGCATGGGCTCTATCACAGCGCCGCTGCGATCACCGCGCGGGATCATGAGCCGGTGTGGCTTTACCGCGCCGAGAGCGCCGATATTTTCAAGATCTTGAACAATTCGCTTGCGGGCCTCGAACCGATCCAATCCTCGATATGCCTCGGGTGCATCCTCACTTATGCTCGCATCAAGTTTGAGGATACATATCGTTGGCAGCTTGTGTCGTTGGCCCACAGCATAGTCGTTAAAGTCGTGTGCAGGCGTGACCTTGACGACACCTGTTCCAAAGCTTGGATCGACATAACTATCTGAGATGATTGGGATTACCCGGTCCGTCAGCGGTAAACGCACCTGCTTGCCAATCAGCTGCTGATAACGAAGATCGTCGGGGTGAACCATGATCGCTGTATCGCCGAGCATGGTTTCAGGCCTGGTGGTGGCGACAGTTAAATGGCCACTGCCATCGAGCAAGGGATAGTGAATCTCCCAAATGGAGCCTTGTTCTTCGTCGCTCACAACTTCGAGATCGGAGACCGCAGTCATCAATACCGGATCCCAGTTGATGAGCCTTTTTCCCCTATAAATCAGGCCCTGCTGGTAAAGCTTAATAAAAGCCTCCCGCACCACCGCCGACAGCTTGTCGTCCATCGTGAAGTATTCGAGATTCCAATCAGCCGATGCGCCAAGCCTTCGCATTTGCTGCGTAATGGTCGACCCCGAGATTTGCTTCCATTCCCAGACTTTTTCAATGAAGGTTTGTCGACCGAGATCGTGTCGAGTCTGGCCTTTTGCCTCAAGCTGGCGCTCAACCACCATTTGGGTGGCAATACCTGCGTGATCGGTGCCAGGAAGCCAAAGTGCGTTGGCGCCTTTCATGCGTTGCCAGCGCGTTAGTGCATCCATGATCGTTTGATTGAATGCATGACCCATATGCAAGGTGCCCGTTACATTGGGTGGTGGCAATTGGATACAAAAGGGTTTGGCATGGGGGTCTTTACCCGCATCAAAGCAACCCATTGCTGCCCACTGCGCATAAAGTCCCGCTTCGATAGCCTGCGGCTCAAAGGATTTGGCCAACGCTTGGTCCTTGGGGGTTGCATCAACAGTCATGGCTCGGTTCCTTGGTCAGCCTGATCAAAGTGGTGAATCGGGTAGCCCTGCGATCGCAAAAGCGCATATCGTTTTCGAGCCTGCTGGCGATCGGCCTCATCGCGTCCAACAACCTCGATCCACCGTTCGAAGCTACTAAATCCTTGTGGTAACACCGAGCCTAAATGAATGGCGATGGTGAAGCTTTCACTGCCTTGCAAGCTATGGCCAAGCACAATAGGGGTCTTGCTCGCGAGTGGATGGTCGTGCATGACGTGAGGAATAAAGTCGATCGCCGAAAAACGCCAAAGCATCTTGTCCAGACGTTGTAATTGCTCGCTATCGTCGCTAAAAACCCAAATGCGATGTTGAGCTCGATAAGCCTTGCGAATCAATCGACAGCTGTAAGCGAGCTTCTCCGGGGTGTTGAAATGAAAGTCAATGCGCGTCACAACCCTGCCCGAGTCTTCAAAAACTCGACAAGTAGCGGTACCGGTCGGGCCGATGCGCCTTTGGCGCCACCACCTCGCCAGGCCGTGCCAGCAATATCCAAATGAGCCCATCGAAATGACTTGGTAAATCGTGCCAAAAAGCAAGCGGCTGTGATGGCGCCGCCCTCACGCCCCCCAACATTGGCCATATCAGCAAAATTTGACTTTAAGCCCTCTTGATAGGCGTCCTCGACAGGCATCCGCCAGCAGGTATCGGTACTTTGCCGGCCTGCTTTAAGCAGTTCGTCAGCAAGTGCATCATCAGGAGAAAACAGGCCCGAGTGCACCGCACCGAGCGCTACCACGCAGGCACCGGTTAATGTTGCAATATCAATGACGGTATCAGGTTTAAATCGTTCGCAATAACTGAGCGCATCGCAAAGTATGAGTCGACCCTCGGCGTCGGTGTTGAGAATTTCGACGGTTTGACCCGACATGGTGTTGACGATGTCGCCCGGCCGGGTTGCATTACCGTCTGGCATATTCTCGGCTGCTGGTACGACACCGATCACATGAAGTGTAAGCTTCATTTCAGCGATGGCTTTGATCGCGCCAAACACCGACGCTGCACCACACATGTCGAACTTCATTTCGTCCATGCCACCTGCTGGTTTAATCGAAATACCGCCGGTGTCAAAGGTAATCCCCTTGCCCACGAGCACGATCGGCGCTTGCTTGGTTTTACTGCCTTGGTACTGCATCACCACCAGTCGCGGTGTTTGCGTTGAACCCTGGGCTACGGCAAGCAAAGCGCCCATGCCAAGCGCTTGCATTTGGCGGCGTTCGAGGACTTGAACTTGGATTTTGTGGCTTTTCGACAGGGCCAATGCCTTTTCAGCAAGGAATTCGGGCGTACAAATATTAGGGGGTGTATTGCCGAGGTCCTTGGTCAAGTCCATGCCGTTTGCTAAGGCCATCGCATGCGCGATCGCCGTATCGACTGATGCAGATTTGCGCGGATCGACGGCCAAGAGCAGATGTTGTAAGCCCTTGCCGGCTGATTCCTTGGTTTGCTTTGATGCCTCGCGTTTAAAGACGTCGAAACGATATTGTTGTTCGCGGCATGCCAAAACGAGGCGAGAACTCGCCCAAGCCAGATCCTTATCGCTCGGTAGTGCTGCCTGCAACAAGGAAACTGCGCTACTGATGTCCGCTTCATCGAGTTGTTTGGCAACGGCCTTGCAGGCGTCGACATAGGCTTTCTCGCTCGGAGCGGCCTTGTCTGCTTCACTTGCTATTCTCACAAGGAGCACACGATGGGTTTGTGGGCTAGTTGCCGTTGTCTTTTGCCTGTTGGCTAGACTTGTTCGACGATCGGCTTTTGCCGCTGCCTTGGCTTTGGAAGATGCTGGCTCGGTTGCTAACGGGACCCAGAGGCAAGCGCCATTGGATTTCCCAAGATCCCCGCGCTTGGCAACTTCGATGATCCAGTTTCGTGCTTGCTCATCAAGCGGGATCTGAGGCGTAAAGCTGTTGCCCTCCTTATCGATCGGGACGATTAAGCAGGCTGCTCTGACAGGATCACGGGTGCTGGGAATGGTTTTGCATAGCATGTTTGCTTGCTCCGGCTACTGAGGCATGGATATCGGTTGGCTGGACCATGGGCGGACTTGAGAGTCAGACTTTAACGAGTATCCGCTGAAGCTTCGACTATCGGCCCTACGGGCCCGCCCAGGCAAAGTAATATGCACTGATTATATCGAGCGCTGTTTCGCTTCGAGATCTTTGTCCTCTATGGGGTTAAGCCACACGATGATTTTTGAGCAATCAGTACGGCGCGAGTTCCGCCAGACGGCCTCGAGTATTTTGGTTGTGCTGCTGGCGGTATTGCTCACGGTAACCTTGGTGAGGATGCTCGATCGCGCTGTCAGCGGTGCTATCGACCCAGCCGATGTGCTGATTTTCTTGCTGCTTTCAGCAGCAAGCTCGATCCCCCAGTTGCTGGTATTAACCGCCTTTCTTGCGGTATTGCTCACCATGACGAGGGCATTTCGCGATCAGGAAATGGCCGTCTGGTTTAGTGCCGGCTTGAGTCTTTTAGATTGGGTCAAGCCCCTGTTCCGCTTCCTGATGCCCATGCTTTTGATATCCCTGGTCTTTGCCTGGTTTGTCGCTCCCTGGACCGTTTCCGAAAGTGAGCGATTGCAGGCCCAATACAGTGAACGCGACGAATCCTTGCAGGCCGCTGCCGGGCGATTTAGGGAAAGCGCTGGTGGAAAGCGTGTGTTTTACGTGGGTGAAAGCACCGATGCTGGGCAATATATCGAGGACTTGTTTGTCATTCAACGTGCACCGCATCAACGAACCTGGGTGCTTGCGGCATCGGGGAAACTTCTTACCGACAACAATGGCAATCGATTTCTTGATTTGGAACAAGGACGCCGTTTTGATCTGTCCTGGCATCCCGATCAAGCGTACGAGCTACAAGCTCGCGAGATGGGTTTTGAACACTATGGATTGCTCATTAAGGCGGCAGCAAGCGCGACGCCCGCTAAGCCGATTAAGGCCATTGACAGTCTGGACTTAATTCAGCGTCACGATCCTCGTGCTGTCGGAGAGACACTACGCAGGCTGGGTCAAAGCCTTGGCTTAATGTGTTTGCCGCTTCTTGCCCTTGGTCTGGTTGCTTCAAATCCCCGTAGCGGTCGCGCTTTTCACCTGATTGTTGCGCTTCTAATCTATATCACCTATACCAGTCTTGTTTCAGTCGCAGAGGCTCAGGTATCGCGAGGGCAATGGACCATGCTGAGTGGTTTTGCTGCAGTACACGGCGTGTTTGCCGCGCTTGCAGCAGCGCTGATATGGTTTCGCTTAGGTAACGGACGGCGCTTTGGCCGCTGACCGAAGGCTTGAACAATGATTATCAGACGTTACCTGGCACGACGAGTCCATCAATCGATTGGACTTGTTCTCCTCACGCTCCTGGCACTTTTTGCTTTTTTCGACCTGGTCGGTGATATCGAGGATGTGGGTAAGGGAACGTTTAGGCTCGTCCATGCCTTTGCCTCGGTTGCTTTGATGTTGCCCTCTCGACTCCCTGAATTGTTACCGGTATCCATGCTGATTGGGACGATTTTTGCCCTTTCCCAAGTTGCGCAAAGCAGCGAGTTCACGGCCATGCGAGCTGCAGGCCTTAAGCCCTCCAAGGTGCTGGTATGGCTCATTCTGTGTGCTTTGCCTTGGGCAAGCCTTGGTCTGGTCGCAAGTGAGTACCTCGGACCCGTTGCCATGCGCGAAGCCCAGGCGCTTCGCCTGCTTACCGGTGAGGCCTTGATCGATAGCTCGAGCCGCAACGGCAATCTCGGATCAGGTCTGTGGATCAGGGATTTGATCAGAAATGAGGCGGGTGATTTAAGGTCTCAACGATTTGTCAATATCCGGTCGGCCGAATCGGATGGGCGCTTGAGCGATGTCGAAATTGTTGAGTTCGACGAGCAGCGCCGTATTCAGCGCTGGCTTCTAGCCAAATCGGGAAGGGTGAGCGCTTCGCCGGGTCTTGATCTGGCCGAGGTGCGCGAGATTCGATGGCAGCCGCAACCCCTGAGTCAGACCTACCCGACCTTGCGCTGGGAGGGAGGTGTTGATCAAACCCTAATTGCGATGGCAGCAGGTCGACCAGAGCGTATGTCAATCGCTGAGCTTTGGCGATTTGTTCGCTATTTGAAGAGCAATCAACAAGCGAGTGAACGCTATGAATTGGCATTTTGGAAAAAGATTGCCGCGCCTGCCAGCGCCATCGCGATGCTACTGATGGCTTTGCCCTTTGCCTATTTACAGCCACGCAACGGCGCGCTTGGTGCCCGTATTCTTGCCGGGGTGCTGATCGGCGTGGTTTTTCATCTGACCGGATCCTTGTTGGGCAACATCGCACTGATACGGCAGTGGCCCGCTCCACTGATCACGATGATTCCAACCATTCTTTTGCTGGGCCTAAGTCTTTTGAGCTTGTACTGGGTCAATCGCAGCGAAGCCATGTGGCCCCAGCGGCCTTGGCTTCGATCAAAGGCTGCTTAGCACTCCTTGAAGTGTGCTGCCGCTGAGACCCCGATTTTCGACCGATCGCCGGAAAGCTCGGAGGGCTCAAATCAGGCATCTTCAGCGCCACCATAGAAATCATCATGATTTTCATGGACTTAGCGAAGCTGTCAGCGATGTTTTGGTTTTGTCCAGGACAAAAAAGCAGTTGCGCACGTTTCAGGTGCGCGACTACGATTCGATCCGTTGTCAGTAGTTGTCAGTGTGATGTCGCCGTTTAATCGACAAAGCCAGCGAGTACTGACTTATGGTTTCGAGGAGGAGGAGAGGCAGCTTGCTGCCGTTTGGGCGCACATGAAGATGTGCGCCTTTTTTCTTTGTGACGTCAACGGAGCCGGGCACTTGCCTTCCATTCACTGACCATGTGCATTTCGTCTTTGACGAAATCGGTTCAGTGCCAAGCCGATCATGCTGGCCAGCGCAATCGCAAGCCCTCACAATCGCTATCGTCTTGAGTGAGGAGCTGGTATGGAGCAGGTGCAGCCACTGTGGTTTAAATCGATGGGCGACATCCCCTGGCAGGAGTACCC
>OMIE01000056.1 GCA_900299025.1 Burkholderiaceae bacterium | reverse complement strand
TTTTTTCAAGCAGAAGACGGCATACGAGATAGCGTAGCGTCTCGTGGGCTCGGAGATGTGTATAAGAGACAGCTTGATGACTTCGACCACTTTTCGGGCGAGACCGCTCACCAGGGCATAGGCAATCGCGATATGCACCACCACAGCGATGGTAAGGCCGGTCGCCCGGCGATTCGTACTAGAGTCGCGTTCAGAGAAGTCCATAGCTTAGCGGGGGCTGATAACTTGCGGTCACTCGGGGTGCTGCCTTAGGACTCGCCTCGGGCGGGGTCTTGGATTCATTGGCTGGTTTGGGCTTGGCGACCTTGTTCGCGGGAGACTGAACCGTGTTGCCGGCGTTGGTGCTGCTGTTGTTGGGCTTTGTCTGTGGCTGATTCTTGACTTCAACTTTGGTTGATGTTGGAGCAGGCTTTGCTGATGTTGTTGCCTTTGCTGGCGTTGATGCGTTTGATGCGGTTGTTGCTTTAGACGCCTTCGTCTGATCCTTTGCTGCGGGCGCCTTCACTGAATCCTTCGCTTTGGTGCTCGCTTCCGCTTGGCTTGTTGCTTTAGTAACATCCTGAGCCGGTTTGGGTGCTAATGGCTCACTCGCTATGACCTTTGCGACCCCTGACTCATTGGTCAGGACCGTTTGCGCACTCGCAGGTCGAACAAGCAAGCGCATACCTTGTTTGACCTCGTGTTTAAGACTGTTCCAAGCCTGCAGCGTCGCTGCTGTCACACCATAGCGTCGCGCGATTGACTCGGTGGTTTCCTTTTTGCCCACACGGTGATAGAGGGCAGGGCGTTGTACCTTTTCAAGGATTCGAGGACCATCAAAACTGGTCATCACCGTCATTGCAGTAGGCTTATCGTCTGGGGCTGGGGCCAGAAGTCGGGTACCAGGTAACACCTTCGAGGTTCGCAAGCCGTTGGCGCGCATGATTTCCTGCGCACTAATGCCAAGGCGCGAGGCCAGGCTTTGAATGCTCTCGCCTTGCTCTAAGGTGTAGGGACGCCAACGGGAAAAGGGCTTGTTGGCCTCCTCGTGGGCCTTCATCGCAGCAAGGAACGATTCAACACGATCCGCGGGAATTTTGATTTGATCATTGGTGCGCGCGGCAATAACTGGTCGGTTATGCGCCGGATTGAGCGACACAAATTCGTCTTCCGACATACCGGCAAAGCGTGCTGCAGGTTTGAGATCGAGATGCAGTGGCGCTTCCACTTCAACAAAATAGGCCTTGTTGGGCATTGGCGGAAGTCGAACGTTAAAGGCTGCAGGATTGGCAACGATCTCCCGAAGTGCCATCAGTTTTGGTACGTAGTGCCTCGTTTCCTGGGGCATATTGAGAGAAAGATAATCAGCAGGCCTACCGCTAGCCTGATTTCTTCTCATGGCTTTGCCAACAGCACCTTCACCCCAGTTATAAGACGCGAGCGCAAGAAACCAATCGTTGCCTTGCAGCTCGTAAATGCGCTGCAGGTAGTCGAGCGCCGCCTGCGTGGAGTGCACTGGATCTCTTCGATTGTCGACCCACCAATTCTGCGAGAGATTATAGGCTTTACCCGTCGACGGAATGAACTGCCAAAGTCCCGCGGCCTTTGCCGGCGAAATCGCGGTCGGGTTCATCGCACTCTCTACAAAAGGCAGTAAGGCCAACTCGCCGGGCATACCACGCTTTTCGATTTCTTCAACGATATAAAAAAGATATCTAGATCCGCGTTCAAACATCCGCTCAAGGTATTCGGGCTTGTGGCTGTAATACTGGATGTGTTTATTCACCAACGGGGAATCTAATGGGGGAAGAGCAAAACCAGCTCTCATGCGATCCCACACGTTACTGTAGGTTGGGCGAAGTGCCAACGGCGACTGTGCTTGTGACGATGATTCATATGCAGCATCAAGCCGCGGCGCTGAAAGCAACTCGCCTCTGTCGCTCCATATGGCGCCCTCGGGCGTATCCGTATCGGAGGCGAGTTCGACCGAGCGAGCTCTTGTGTGAACATCCGTTACAAGACCGACCTGGCTGTCGGTGACTGCAAGCTTTACGGGCAATAAAGAATCTTGAGCTTGCACAGCCGCTCTTCTTAAAAAGCTTTGCTGCTGAGTCTCAAATCGTGCGTGCAAGCTCAGCAACTCTCGCTTAAGTTCGGCGCTTTCAACACTGTTCGGGCTTGGTTGTGGAAGATCGCTGCTCAAAGCGAGCGAAGGGCTTGGTCCATCTGTGTTGAGGGGGGCTTTTAATCCACCCAATGCATGGCCCAGCGAGGCCTGATCGCTTGGCAAGCTTGCACATCCCTGAACAAGACAAAACGATGTCGCCAGAGAAATTAGTTGAAGTTGTCTTTTAAAGCGCATGATCAAGCGCGGCATTTTATACAGGTTACGAGACTTTTCCAGCCAATGAGTCAAGGATTAGGCGCGAAACTCATTTTTCCAGGCCCTTAATTCGGCAAAACGGGCTATCCGGTCGGCCTTGTTCGCGATGTTGGGCTCTGCCGGGTGGATCGGTGCCTGATCGACCAGCCCGAGCAAAAAGGGGTTGGTTTGTAATTCGTGCATTAACAGGCTGGGCACAGTCGACAAATCGCGCTCGCGCATGGATTCAGCTTCGCTTAACCTTGCGTTAATCCCTACGTGATCGGGGTGAGCCGCTTTTGCAAAGCGCAGATTCGAGAGGGTGTACTCGTGGGCGCAACAAACCAAGCTGTCAGCGGGTAGGGTGCAGAGCTTTTCCAAGGAATCGAGCATTTGGGCTGGATTGCCTTCAAAAAGCCGCCCGCAACCCGCTGCAAACAGGCAGTCACCGCAGAACAACATGTTCTCTTCAGCGAGGAAATAGGCGATGTGCGAGCGCGTATGGCCCGGTACGCTGATGACCTGCGCCTGCGCAAAGCCCAAATCGACCCGGTCGCCGTCAGCAAGACCTTTCGCCTGCGGATGAATCCGCTCGTCGCTTGGCCCGTATATCCTTAACGATTGTCCGCGTAGCGAAGCCCACTGAAGTAAATCGTCGACACCGCCTTGATGGTCCGCATGGTGGTGGGTGAGCAAAACCCCAACAATTTGTAATCCTCGCGAGGCGGCGGCTTCGATGAGGACTTTTCCGTCACCGGGATCTACGACCCAGCAAAGGTTTGAGCCTGGGTCTTGTAGCATCCAAAGATAGTTATCCTCAAAGGCCTTGATACGATGAAGGTGCGCTGGGAGGCGTGCAACAAATTGCGCGTTGACTTGTTCTGAAGGTGCCCCAAAACGATCTCGGGAGGTATTGAGGATTGCTTGCTTAGTGTTCATCGATGCGGTCTTTCATAAATTTGGATCTGAGAACGTGGGCATCAAGGGCTATGGGAGTCGATGTTGACGACGGTCGCTAGGCACGCTAGACCTGGAGTTTGATGATGTTGCAAAATGCAGAACTTCAAATCCACGCCGCTTGGCTTAGCTGGCTGCAGACGCCTTCTGGGCATTATCTCAGCGACTGGCTTCAAAAGCGGCTTGATTTCATGCTCGCCGATGAATTCGGCTATTTCGCAGTCCAATGCGGCATGCCAAGTCTTGATGGTCTGCGCAATAACCGTATGAGTCACCGCATTTTGCTTCAATATCCCGTCATCGACCCAAGTTTGGCTTTGGAGCAGCTCGCAGACAAGGAGGATGCCACAGTCCCCGAGCGGGAGTCTGTTAATGAGCAGCCGCGTCGTCACCCCGGGATTTGGGTGGATGCTTTTGCCGAACTGCCACTCGCTTCCGGTTCGGTTGACCTACTGCTTTTGCCGCATGTGCTTGAATTTTCACCTGATCCGCATGCAATCTTGCGTGAGGCCTACAGGGTTTTGCGTGCTGAAGGGAGACTCGTCGTCGCGGGTCTAAACCCTTGGAGCCTCTGGGGTTTGCGCGAGATGGCACTAGGGTCCTGGTTTGGCAATAGGCTGCCGCCAGAGTGCCATATGATTGCATTGGGCAGGTTAAGAGACTGGATGGTCTTACTTGAATTTGAGATGGACCGTGGCCGCTTCGGCTGCTATCGCCCCATGTGTGACTCCGATATGTGGCTCAAACGATGGGCTTGGGCCGAGGCTGCCGGCGATCGGTGGTGGCCAATTTGCGGGGCCAGTTATTTAATCGGCGCGGTCAAGCGATCCAAGTCGATGCGTTGGGTTGGTCTTGTACCTGGCGAGCGGCGAGCTATGTTCGGTCGCCCGCAGGCTGCGAGAATTTAAGGGTAGCTTGGCAAGGTAATTTGAGGGTGGCGTGGCAACGTGGATACAAACTTAACAGCTCATCGCGTCGTGATTTATACCGACGGTGCCTGCAAGGGTAATCCAGGCCCCGGCGGATGGGGTGTGGTTCTTTGTTTCGGTGAGCAACAAAAAGAGTTGCTTGGTGGGGAAGCGAGCACCACAAATAACCGGATGGAGCTGACAGCTGCCATTGAAGCGCTCAAGGCCTTAAAGCGCCCCGTTGCTGCTGATATTTATACCGATTCACAGTATGTGATCAAGGGTCTCGAGCAATGGCTGCCAGCATGGAAAGCGCGAGGTTGGCAAACGGCAGACAAAAAACCGGTCAAGAATAAAGACCTCTGGGTTTGTCTTGATGAGCTTGCGGGCCAACATCAGCTCAGCTGGCACTGGGTAAAAGGCCATGAGGGCAACCCTGGCAATACACGTGCTGATGCGCTTGCTAACCAAGGCGTTGATCAATTTGGCAGGAGGAATCACTCTCCGGCTTGATCGGTTCGCTGCAAAGCTTCGGGTCACCGACTTGCAGACACGGCTACTTACCAGGAAAGCTTTCGAGCTGTGCTAGCCTCAGCGGCTATGATTAGAAAACCGCTTGTGTTATTCGTGTCAGGCGCAGCGCTCGCGGGATTGGCGTGGTACGGCTGGCAAGCTCAACGCCATCTTTCCACCGAGGTCGCTGTGGTTCAAAAGGCGGGACCTGCCGCAGTTGATCAGGCTCCGAAGAAGGATGGTAAAACGGAAGGCCCTGCAGCCAGGCCTGATGGTCCTCAGGCGAAAGGGGATGGGCCTCCTGCAAAGGGTGGGCCGCGCGGTCCGGCGTCGATCGAGATACAAGCTGCGATTAACAAGGATCTCGCCGATGTAGCGAGTGCTGTGGGCACGCTCAGAGCTAACGAAACCGTGGTCCTTCGCTCAGAGGTTGCAGGGCGGATTGCTTATCTTGCTTTTAAGGATGGAGAGACCGTTAGCAAGGGTCACACTGTTTTGAAGCTCGATGCGGCGGTACAGGAAGCGGAGCTTGCACAAGCTAAGGCCGAGCTTGCGCTAGGCCAGACTAATTTTGATCGAAGTAAAGACTTGGCGCAGCGGAAGTTTGTTAGCGACAGTGCGCTTGACCAGGCAGCGGCTAATTTGCGTGTTCTCGAAGCGAAGTTTCAACTCGCCAAAGCGCGTCTTGATCGGACTGTCATCCGTGCGCCTTTTTCGGGTCAGTTGGGTTTGCGAAACATAAGTCTCGGCGACTATGTGAAAGAGGGAACCGATTTAGTTTTGCTCGAAGATGTTGCGAGCTTGAAGATCGACTTACGTTTGCCTGAACGTTTTCTTGGACGGCTTAAGAAAGGTCAGCCTATTCAGGTGCTCATTGACGCTTTTCCCGATAAAACATTTAAGGCACAAGTTGAAGCAACCGATATTCAAGTCGATGCCAACGGGCGCTTCGTGCTTGTCAGGGGGGTCATGGCCAACCCGGGCGGTACTTTGAGAAGCGGCATGTTTGCTAGAGCTTCATTGACGCTTGCTGAGCGTAAAGGCGCGGTGATGGTTCCCGAGGAAGCGGTTACTCCCATCGGCAACGAGCTTTTCGTATGGCTTGCGATTGACGGTAAGGCCAAGCGCGTGAAGGTGCAGACAGGCTTGAGGCAAGATGGACTCGTTGAGCTAATCGCTGACGTCCGTGGCGGTGATCAAGTGGTGATTGCAGGGCAGCAACGACTGATGCGCGACGGTCAGGAAGTAAGAAGCCTTGGTGCTGGTTCGCAGGCAAACAAGTGAATTTGCCCGAGTTATGTATTCGACGCCCGGTTTTTGCAACGGTTTTATCGTTGCTCGTGTTGTTGCTCGGAATTGTTTCCTATGATCGGCTGCCTGTACGCGAATACCCCAAGATTGAAGAGCCGGTTGTCACGGTCGAGACCAAGTATTTAGGGGCCTCCGCCGAAATTGTTGAATCGGCAGTCACCAAAATCATGGAGGACTCGATTGCCGGTATCGAAGGCGTCGACGTACTCACCTCGATATCGAGAGCAGAAACGAGCCAGATCACCGCACGCTTTCGCCTCGATCGAGAACCAGATGGCGCAGCCGCTGACGTACGTGACCGAGTGTCCAGAGTTCGCTCGCGTTTACCTCAAGGCATTGACGAGCCTGTGGTTGCTAAGGTTGACGCGGATGCAAATCCGGTTATATGGCTTAGTTTTTATAGCGACACCTTGCCGCCTATAGAGGTCTCTGACGTCGTCAGCCGGATTGTTAAGCCGAGGCTTCAAACCTTGCCAGGCGCTGCGGACGTGCGGATATTTGGTGAGCGTCGCTTTGCTATGCGGATTTGGCTAGACGCCGACCGCCTCGCAGCTTACAAACTTACACCGGCCGATGTTGAAGAAGCCTTACGCCGGCAAAATGTTGAAGTCCCGGCTGGAAGAATTGAGAGTCTTCAACGCGAGTTTACGGTTACGTCCCAAACCGATTTGCAAAGAGAACAGCAATTTCGAGACATCATTATCAAGGTTGTGAATGGTTATCCAGTAACGCTGGGCGAGGTTGCAAGAGTGAAAATTGGTGCGCTCAATGAGCGAACCAACGTCACACTTAATGCGCAGCCAGCCGTATCCGTCGGTCTTATCAAACAGGCTACGGCCAATCCATTGGTGCTGGCTGCGGCACTCAAAGAGGAGTTGCCAAAGCTTCAGCAAAGTCTTCCACAAGGTTTGAACGTTCGGATTGCCAACGATACAACCGTCTTTATTGATAAGTCCCTTGAGGCAGTCTTTCGGACGATTGTTGAAGCGATTGCGCTGGTTGCCCTTGTGATTCTGGTCTTTTTGGGCACCTTGCGGGCCTCGGTGATTCCTCTCGTGACCATCCCGGTTTGTTTGGTCGGTGCCTGCACACTCATGTACGCCGCCGGGTTTTCGATCAATACGCTCACGCTGCTTGCCTTGGTTTTAGCCATCGGTCTCGTCGTTGACGACGCTATTGTGGTGCTTGAGAACATTTACCGGCATATTGAAGACGGTATGAAGCCCTTTGATGCAGCTATTCGGGGTACCCGCGAGGTTCAGTTTGCCGTGATCGCTATGACACTCACACTAGCAGCAGTGTTTACACCGATCGCCTTCACGACTGGCAGGACTGGACGCTTATTTATCGAGTTTGCTTTATCTCTGGCGGGGGCGGTTCTGATCTCAGGATTTGTGGCGCTCACACTCACGCCGATGATGTGCTCGCGCCTTTTGCGCTCTCACGCTGAAGACGCACGTGAGAAGCGCCTCTCAAGCTACTTTGTGAGCTGGATCGATCGGGTTGTCGCGCTCATAACAAACGCATATGCCGCACTTTTGCGAGGGGCGCTTCGCTTTCGCTGGTTGGTACTCGTGTTGGGATTGGCGGTTGGTGGGGCTAGTGTCTGGTTGTTCAAAGAGTCGAAGAAAGAGCTGACGCCGCTTGAGGATCGGGGCACCGTGGTGATTATTTTCAGTGCGCCCGAAGGATCATCCATTGACTACACCACCCGATATGGGCGACTGATCGGAGAGATCGCGGCCAAGATTCCCGAATTCGATCGCAGGTTTGTGGTTTCTGGTTCGCCAACGGTCACACAAGGGATTGGTTTTTTACGCATGGTTGATTGGCAGGATCGTCAGCGTGGTACCGCAGACATCCTTAAAGAGCTCCAGCCTAAACTTTTGTCAATCCCTGGCGTGCTGGCCTTTGCTGTTGCACCCCCATCGCTTGGTCAATCGCCAAGGGTGAGGCCCATCAATTTTGTGGTGCTCACCTCAGAGCCCTACCAGAATCTTCAGGCTACCGTCGCCCCCTTTGTCGCTGAATTGCAGCGTCATCCGGGTCTGCAAGGTGTGGATACTGATTTGAAGCTCAATAAGCCCGAAATCAAGCTTGAGATTGACCGTCAAAGGGCAGCAGATGCTGGTGTTCAGGTTGAAGCAATCGGGCGCGCCTTGGAAACCATGCTTGGCGGTCGGCAAGTCACACGTTTCAAACGTGAGGGTGAGCAATATGATGTGATGGTGCAGCTTGACGCGTCGGCACGATCCTCTCCCCGCGACATCGCCGACATTTATGTGCGTGGTCGTGGAGATACCATGGTTCCACTGGCGAGTCTGGTGTCGGTCAAAGAGTCGGTCGCCCCGCGCGAACTCAATCACTTTGCGCAACGGCGCGCGGTCACGATTACCGCTAATTTGTCGCCGGGTTACTCGCTCGGTGAAGCGATCACGATGATGGAGACGACCGCGCAAAAATATCTCAAACCGGGCTACGCCATTGATTACAACGGTGAAACCCGGGAATTCAAACTCTCGTCAACCGCACTCTATCTCACTTTCTTATTGGCTTTAGCCTTTATTTATCTTGTGCTTGCAGCGCAATTTGAAAGTTTTATCGACCCTCTGATCATCATGTTTTCAGTGCCCTTGTCGATGACGGGTGCACTCGCACTGTTGAAGTATGGTGGTGGGTCGATCAATGTGTACAGTCAGATCGGCTTGATCACGCTGGTCGGTCTCATTACAAAGCACGGTATCTTGATTGTCGAATTCGCCAACCAATTGCAACGAGAAGGAAAATCACCCATCGATGCAGTCTTTGAATCGGCAAAGCTGCGCTTGCGACCGATCTTAATGACCACCGGTGCGATGGTTCTCGGTGCGGTGCCGCTTGCCCTCTCGACTGGTGCTGGGGCTGAAAGTCGCACGCAAATCGGTCTGGTCATTGTGGGCGGTATGAGCTTTGGGACGGTGCTAACCTTGTTCGTGGTGCCGGTGGTTTATTCGCTCATCGCGAGGCGAAAGCGAGCTGAGCAAGCACTCGGGGGAGCACATGCGGCAGGTGGTGCTTGATACCGAAACAACCGGTCTGAGCGTTGCAGACGGACACCGCGTGATCGAGCTCGCTTGCGTGGAGTTAATCAACCGCCAGGCGAGCGGCCGCCACTGGCATCATTATTTCGATCCAGAGCGCGATATCGACGAAGGTGCGCAAGCCGTCCATGGACTTAGCCGTGAGCGACTCGAGGGCGAGCCGAAGTTTGCCGATCTTGCAACAGACTTTTTGGATTTCGTAGGCGATGCTGAAGTCTTGATTCACAACGCGCCCTTTGACCTCGGTTTCCTGCGGGCGGAATTAGGCCGCGTTGGTCTCCCCGAACTAAGCTCACAGTGCCAAGTGACCGATACGCTCATGCTTGCCCGTGAACTCCACCCCGGTAAACGCAATTCGTTGGATGCACTCTGTGAGCGCTACGGCATCTCAAATGCGCATCGTAGTCTTCATGGTGCCCTGCTTGATGCAAGGCTGCTTGCCGATGTTTATCTTGCGATGACCCGAGGGCAGGAGTCCTTGGAAATCGGCTTAGTCGCCGATGCAACGACGCAAGGCCTGGGCGATGAGCAAGGCGACTGGCCGCCGCAGGGCCTTAAGCAGATCAGTTTGAGCTCATTTCATCAATCGGTCCATGAGGCTTATCATGCAGCGATGGAGAAGGATGCGCGCGGCCCCAGTTTGTGGCGTCGTTTGCAGCAGACTCAAGTCAGGTAGGAGTTTGAATAAAGCATGATGAAGGAAGCACGTATGTCGCGAAGTGGTCGCGAGCGAAAGGCCCAGTTATCGCCCGATGCAGAGCGGCTTGTGGCTTCAGCACTAGGTTTGGCCAATTCTGGAAGCAAGCTTGAAGATTCGTATTGGCAGCAGTTGCTGGCAAAACGTATCGAGCACTTGCTCGATACCAATCATCCGCAGGCGATCTACGACGCACTAGACCGTACCCACCTCACAGATGTCGAGGCTTATGGCGCACTCATTGAAATGGTTGAGCATTGCGCCGAAGCGGTCGTGGTCGAATACGAGGGTCAGTGGTGGCAGTGTCTGCTCGTTTCAGCGCCCCTAGTCGCGTGGACGCGATTTGGCATCGCGTCGGGTCGTCTGCCAGCGTCCAACGCAAGTGCTTTGGCAGCCCATTGGCAGGCTCACTGCTTGGCTAATCAGGTTCGGTTTTGCATGGTGCCCTGGCTATACTCGATTGATCAACTGCCGCGAGATTTTGCCGAGCTCCGCAAGCTAACGCGCAAACTTGGCGTTGCAGCTTTAAAGGCCCAAGAGCCCAGGCTCGATTTTTCAGCATTTCCAGAGACTGCCGAAATGCTTGCCGATTCGCGTTTTATTCTCGCCGCTGTTGCAGCGCCTCTAGGCCAGGCACTTTTGCGCTGGCAAGATATTGAGGCAAGCGACCATGCCACGCGCGTTCAGTGTTTGGAGCAGTGGGTTGCTCAGGGGCGACCCAATCTTGAGCCGGTGATGGTGGGCTGCGGATTTGAGTGCTTGCTACCCGATGCTTTTCATATCAATTTGCGCGAATCGGATCGTCGCGTCCGACCCTATGCCTTACGGGCGGCAGTCCACTATCTCAGCCACGCACTTTCGATCGAAGCCAAGCAATTACGTGCCAACATTGCAGCCTTCGGCCAAGATCGACTCGATGAGTATCGGATCGGTCTAAGTTTTAACTCTGAGGACGAGGTTTCCCAGGGCGTCGTGTGGCCGATGTTGGGTGCCGAATCGGAGGCCGATGATCCAAGTCCCCTCGAACAGATCAAACAGCATTTACACGAACTCGGTGTAACGGACATTCGTGTTCATCCAGGCTGTAGCGAACCTGAGTTTTGTGACGATTGTGGCTCACCGCTTTATCCAAACGGCGAGGGCGACGTCGTGCACGCTGAAATGCCCGAAGACTCAGAGCCTAATCCAGGGCACTTTCATTAAATGAGCTTTTTTCGGGCGCTCGCTATGCGCTCGTTCAAGTATGCGCCGTAAAAGTCGCGCGATCCATAGCCGATGAGGCGCTCTGCGATTTCGCCCTGAGGGCCAAGAAATAAGACTGTCGGTACCATCGTAATACGGTATCGCTGCAGCTCGGGCCCTCCCTGAATCGTTTCAAAAACCAAAACACCTTCCTTGTCTTGATCTCTGGCAAGATGTTGCAAATAGTCTTGTTTGACGAGATCACACCATCCGCAGCCTGGCATCGTCACAAGCAAGACTAAGGGCCGCTTTTGCTTGCCTGCGCGATCAAGTTGCTTATCGAGATGATCGAGTTTTGGCATATGGGCCGGCGCCTGCCGCGAGCTGGATTGGCTTTGTAATTGGTTTTGCTTGCTCATCAAAAAGTGCCATAGAGTACTTGACTATATGCGTATATGATCATATAGTTCGTCCGCAATAAATCAAGATCAATAACAACAAAGATCAAAATCACTCAGGATCATAGCCTGAGTTCGTTGGAGGAGGAAGCTTGACATCTGCAACTAAGCCGATGGTTTCTGATCATGGAGAGCGCGAAGAGCTTGACCGCGTCTTCGAGTCGGTTTCACGCTATTTCAGTCTGATGTCCGAACCAATGCGTGTTCGGATCATGCATACGATTTGTGACGGGGAACGCACGGTTGGAGACATCGTACTTGCGGTCGGCGGCACCCAGACCAATGTGTCAAGGCATTTGGCAGCGCTTTATCAGGCGCATGCCGTGTATCGAAGAAAGTCAGGCAATCATGTGTTTTATGGCATCCAAGACTCAGCGTTGATTGCCCTTTGTCGTGGTGTTTGCATTCACATCGCCTCACGACTTGACGATGATGGTGAGCGAAGCGATGGACTACTCAACCTTGCGCGCGGCTTTGATCCCGCGCTGACAAAGTCCAGACCCAAGGCCGTGTTGAAAGCTCAAGACAAGCGTGTGACATCCAAGTTGCCCTCGCTCGAGGCCGATCCGAAGGGTAAAAAATCAGCCCCAAGAGTCCTCAAGCGCGCGAAGGGATAGTCATGATGGATAAACGGAAAATTTGGCGGTATAGGAGGTTTGACCATGCATTCGTTTGACGGTGAAGTGAGTGACGGAACATTAAGGCCTAGGCCTGCGGCTATGCCTGGGCGTATCCAAAAGGCGCCCGAGCATCACATGGACGACGCCTTTCACGCCAAAGCGCGGACGGCTAGGCGCAGCTTTATGGGCAAAGCGCTTG
>OMIE01000055.1 GCA_900299025.1 Burkholderiaceae bacterium | reverse complement strand
ATTTGGGACTCATCGGCGCCAGAAAGCGGCGGTGAACAAAACTAGCACGCTTAACAACTCAAGTCGACCTAGCAGCATGGCAAAGCTCAATACATGTAATTGCAAGCCATTGAGTTCGCCAAAATTACCTGCAGGGCCGACCGCTCCGAGGCCAGGACCGATATTGTTAAGCGTTGCTACGACTGCAGAAACTGCTGTGACGTAGTCCAGGCCCGTGAGCAACAACACAAAGCTTAAGGCGAGGGTGCTGACCCCGTAAATCAGCATAAAACCTAGTACAGCGGTGAGTACGTTTGCTGGCAGTGTTTGCTGCCCCATGGTGATGGGGTTAACCACCCGAGGGTGGATGATCCGCACCAATTCGCGTCGGGCCTGCTTGATCAAGAGCAGCACCCGGATCATTTTGATGCCACCACCCGTTGAACCCGCGCAAGATGCAAAACAACCCAACACCAAAAGTAGCGCTGGGATGAACGATGGCCACACAGCGTAGTCGGTGGAAGCGTAGCCGGTGGTGGTCGCAAGCGATACCACATGAAAGCTAGCAAGCCTCAGTGCCCTTCCCCAGTCACTTTCAACATCCTCGATGATAAGGATGAGTGTGACCACGATGCTGGCTGTGGTGAGCAGGCTCAGGTAGGCGCGGATCTCATAATCAGAGCTGATGGGCTTGAGCGACAGCGAACGCAGCACGACGAAATAGCGAAGAAAGCTGATTCCCGATAAGGCCATGAAAAGCATCGCTACCAATTCAATAGTAAGAGAATCCTAATAAGCGAAACTTGCATCATGCGATGAGAAGCCACCTAAGCCCATGGTGGTGCACATGTGCATGAATGCATCGGGCCATGACATGCCCGCTGCCTTGTAGGCCAACATACAAGCAACAGAAAATCCGAAATAAACCAGCCACAAACCCCGGGCCGTCTCGGCAATTCTGGGCGTGAACTTAGTGTCTTTCATGGGTCCAGGTGTCTCAGCCTTGTAAAGCTGCAGTCCACCTAAGCCAAGCAAGGGTAAAACGGCTACAACTAAGAGAACGATACCAAGGCCGCCGATCAGCTGCAAAAAGCAGCGCCAAACATTCGTTGAAACAGGTAAGCCATCAAGTCCGCTCAGTGCTGTTGCCCCGGTTGCGGTTAATGCGCTAATCGACTCAAAAATTGCCTTGCTCCAAGTAATATCTGGCACGGTGAGCAGTAGCGGGAAGGCCGCGTAGACGGGCAATACCAGCCAAACCATATTGACCAGCAGGAATCCGTCACGCGCCAATAACTCTCGTCGGTAGTGTTTGGTTTTCAACCAAAGCAGACCACCGCTTCCCAGGGTAAAGAGAAAGCTTCCAAGCCAAACAACCATTTCCTCGGCTTGATCGCCACCAATGGCCCAGGCGAGAGGAACTAGTTTGGCACACGCAAAGGCCATCACGATCTTGGCAAGCAAAGCAGCCGCAGGTCCAAGTGTGGCCATCATCATCCGAAAAAGGTGGCGCTTACCTGGAAGAGCTTCTCAACATCACGCACCAATCGCTTATTGGGGATAAAGATCACGATGTGATCATCTTTTTGAATAACAGTATCGTGATGGGGCATCAAGACCTCGGCGCGATCGTCTTCGCCGCGCACAATAGCTCCGAACCGTGCGCCCTTGGGCAGGCGGATTTCTTCGACGCGGCGGCCAACCAATCGAGAGGTCTTGGCGTCGCCTCTAGCAATACCCTCTAGCGCCTCGGCAGCGCCGCGCCGAAGCGAATGAACCGCCACCACATCGCCGCGGCGAATATGGGTGAGCAGTTCACCGATCACTGTTTGCGCTGGCGATACTGCAATATCAATGGTTCCACCCTGCATCATTTCGGCATAGGCGCGCCGGTTAATCAAAGCGAGCACCCGCCTTGCACCCAAACGTTTGGCAAGCATTGCAGACATGATGTTGTCTTCATCGTCGCTTGTAAGTGCGAGAAAAAGATCCATGTCTGCCACATTTTCTTCGAGTAATAAGTCCTCATCAACGCAGTCACCATGCAAAACCAGGGTGCTTGATGGCAGCTGACTTGCAAGGTATTCGCATCGAATCGATTGTTGTTCGATGATCTTTGTTTCATAGCGATCAACAAGATGCCTTGCGAGTCTCAAGCCAACTCTTCCGCCACCGGCGATCATGACCCGCTTGACGGGTTTATCTCGTTGATGGATTGCAGCGAGCACTTCGCGTATATGACTTGCGGCGGCGAGCACGAAAACCTCATCGCCTGCTTGAATGACGCTTGAGCTTTTTGCTTCAATTTCTGCATCGGATCGGTAAAGCGCCACAACGCGCATCTCAAAATCGGGAATCAGACTTCGAAACTCGGCGATACTGTGTCCGACCAGCGCCGATCCGGCATCGGCTCTAACCACAATAAGACTAACTAAGCCATTTGCAAATTCTAAAACTTGGAGTGCTTCTGGATAAGATATCAATTGCTCGATCGTGCGCGTTACTGATTCTTCGGGGCAAATAACGCGGTCAACGGCAAAACCATCGCGAGCAAGAAGCGCTTTGCCATCGATAAACTCCGATGATCGAAGTCGGGCAATCGTCGTTGGGACGTTATAGAGTTGATGTGCGAGTTTGCAAACAACAAGATTGGTTTCGTCTGCAGCAGCACAGGCAATAAGCATGTCGGCATCGGCTGCGCCCGCTTCTTGTAACACCGAGGGCTGAATACCATTGCCTACAACCCCGCGAAGATCCAAGCGCTCCTCAAGGAGGCGAAGTCGAGCGGGATCCTGATCGATGACCGTGATGTCATTGGGCTCTGAAACGAGGCTTTCAGCCACGCTTTCGCCAACTCGACCGGCTCCAAGGATAATGATGTTCAAGGCTCAATCGCTATGCGTGCGTGAAGCGATCAATAATTTGCTAGAAAAGCGGATAGCGCTCATGGCAAAGCTCGCGCCTGTTTATGAGCCGGACGGGCTAAACAGCTACGTAGCCAGCCTTGGGTTGTCGGGTAGGCATCCCAAAAGGCCTGATCGGCAGCACGTGCCCAGGATAAAACACTCGCAACGCATAAATCGGCAATCGTAAAGCGCATACCCGCAAGCATGTTTTGTTTGTGTGCTTCTTGATGCCTGAGATGTTGCTCTAAAATTGTTAGCGGTATTTTAAGTCGCTTTTCTGCTGCCTCAGCAATTTCGGTGCGACGCTCTTCCTCTGGCATTGCTAGTCGGTGCATCAACACACTTAAGGCATCTTTTTCAACTTCAGTGACGACCCAAAAAGCCCAGCGCAGTGCATCAGCCTTTTCGGCCGGACTTGCTGGGGAAATATCGGTACCGTCTGCTTTGCCGTATGTGTCGGCGAGATAAAGTGCGCAGGCCATGCTCTCCCATACGGTGATGCTTTTGCCATCCCTTACTTCAGTCACGACAGGGATGTGACCATTAGGGTTGATGGCAAGAAACTCAGCAGAGCGGGTGGCGCCTCCGCGATAGTGCTGTGGGCTGTGGTCAAAATTGATCCCAAGTTCACAGGCTGTCCAAAGCGGCCTTATGGCGCGTGATGCGGAGATGCCGTAAATCCTTAGCTGGTTCATGGTTGTAAGCTCGTTTATGCTTGGGTTTATCCGGGTTTATTTTCTCACTTGACCGATCGCTCAAACAAAGCATGCACATTGTCCATACGATTGCCGAACTACGACAAGCTCTTTCGACTGCAGCGCAGCCTGCTTTTGTGCCGACCATGGGGAATTTGCACCGCGGCCATTTGAGTTTATTGAAGCAGGCAAGCACATTGGGCGATTGTACGGTTGCAAGCATTTTTGTGAATCGATTGCAGTTTCTCCCGCATGAAGATTTTGACAGCTACCCGCGAACCTGGCGGGCCGACTGCGATGCGCTTGAATCGGTGCATTGCGATATCTTGTTTGCGCCCCGTGAACATGATTTATACCCGGAACCTCAGCGTTATAAAGTCATGGCCGACCCGGTGCTTGCGTCTAAGCTTGAGGGAAGTTTTAGGCCCGGCTTTTTTGATGGGGTTTGTACGGTTGTTTTGAAACTTTTTAACGCAGTTTTTGCAGGCAAACCCAAAGGCTTTGCTGTTTTCGGCAAGAAGGATTACCAGCAACTTAAAGTCATCGAAGCGATGACCAAACAGTTTGCCCTACCGATCGACATTCTTGCCGGTGAGACTGCCCGTGACCATGATGGGCTTGCATTGAGTTCGCGTAACGGCTACTTGAGGGCCCAGGAAAGATTGAAGGCGGCAGCGTTATACAAGCATTTACTTGCACTTTCGCAGGCTTATCAAACCTTGAGCGGTGATCAGCCAGTAGCCGCTTGGTGTCTGGCAGCCGAACACGATGCGACTAGGCGTCTGAGCGAATTGGGGTGGCAGGTCGACTATGTCAGTGTTCGTAGGCGGGTCGACCTTGAACCTCCGATCGATAGCCAGGGACAACCCATAGCCAAGGACTCATTGCTCGTGTTGGCTGCTGCTAAATTAGGCCAGACCCGCCTTATTGATAATCTTGAATTTTAGATCGCTGCGGTCCAAACCCGTTTGCTGTTTGCCTCCGATGCAAGTCTTTGGTCGCGCCCATCCGCAAATCGTCGCATCCCCCACGCATATCGCTGCAATAGCACGCAGGATCGCATAGATGGCTTGCATAGCGCTGGCAGGCTGAGTCGATCGAATATTGGAGAACATATGATGGGCGAAGGACAACAACTTTCAAAAATTACCGCGATGCAATGGCTTTTTCGTGTCGCTGATGCGCTGGCCAATTGGAGTTGGTGGAAGTTGCTTGCCGTCTCGCTGCTAATCCTCATCGCTGGGGCCATGCTTGATGACTACCTTGTACCGCCTGTTAAGCGTGTTCACAAAGTGGTCGAGTTCAAGGCAGAGCGTAAAGAAAATAGAACCGATAGGTCTGAGTCTTCTGAGGAAAATAGTCCATCAAGCGAACAAGCTACCCAAGAGAAAGTTCCGCAAGAAAAGACGACGCAGGAGAGGGCGCAGCAAGAGAGGGCGCTGCAAGAAAAGACGCCGCAAGAGAGGGCTGCTGAAAGTGCTCCCCCCGTTGCGACGTCAAAGGCATCCTCGACCAATCGAGTAGTTAATGATTCAGGTTCTAGAATACAAATCAGTATGGATGCCAATGGTATTCGTCTTGAGAGCAGCGACCCAAAGATTCGTGAAGGCTTTCACGACGCGATACGTGAGCTTACCGAGGCCATGGCACAGGCAAAGCGCGATGCTGCCGAAGCGCGTCGTGAGGTCGAGGACTTACGCAAGGAAGTTCGGCTT
>OMIE01000054.1 GCA_900299025.1 Burkholderiaceae bacterium | reverse complement strand
GGCGGCATCACATTGGGCTTTGGGATGGCCAGCGCACAGGCTAGTCTCGGCGAATCTTGGAGACTCTCTACCTTGAATGCGGCCTTCATCAGTCCCGGTCAAGGGCACCAGCTAAGCTCAAATACCTCGATTACCCACCAAGGCAAATACACCGCTGCGGTTCATACTCATATATATAGCAGTGATGGCGATACAGTTCTTGAATTGTTATCAACCCATGTACGATCCAAGCTTTGACGGTTTTCTTTTGGCACCTCAGGCACGACGCATCATCATGAAGCGTTCATCGTGTTCGACCTCAGCATATCCCCCAAATCCTTTAGCTTAAACAGCCGCATGGTTGAGCCCTAGGAATTGGCGCTGCCGCTTGCGATTTACAATGCGGTTGCTCCGGGTCTCATCCTACGTACGACAAGCCGAAAAGACTAATTCAATCCCCACTGAGAGAGCATAAACGCATAAACCTTAGCACGTTCTCGAAGCGCATCGTATCGCCCAGACGAGCCGCCGTGCCCTGCATGCAGATTAATATCGAATAAAAGAACGTTATTGTCGGTTTTAAGTTCGCGCAGCCTGGCAACATATTTAGCAGCCTCCCAAAAGGGTACCTGACTGTCATTTAGCGCCGCACGAACCAGCATCGCGGGATAGTTGCGAGATACCAGATTGTCATAGGGACTATATGCACGCAACCAGTCGTACTCGCGCTTGATCTTTGGATTACCCCATTCAATAAACTCTTCGGTTGTCAGTGGAAGACTCTCATCAAGCATGGTGTTGATAACATCAACAAAGGGCACTTCAGCCACGACGGCGCGAAATAGTTCAGGCCTGAGATTAACCGCTGCACCCATGAGCAAGCCACCGGCACTCGCTCCCGAAATGATTAACTGCTCGGCTGATGTCCATTGTTTCGCAATTAAGTGTTCGGCAACAGCTATAAAGTCAGTGAAGGTGTTCATTTTGCGGTCGAGCTTGCCTTGTAAATACCAAGCTCTCCCCAAGTCGCCACCACCGCGCACATGAGCGATTGCCAAGACCACGCCACGATCCAAAAGCGACAAGGCAGGCAGATTGAACCGCGGATCTAAGGGATAACCGTAGCTCCCATACCCGATAAGCAGCAGTGGCCGCCTTCCCTGAGCTTTTTGCGAGCTCTTATAGACCAGTGAAATTGGAATCAAGCTACCATCGGAGGCCTTGGCCATGAGTCGTTCGGCGC
The DNA here is from genome assembly GCA_900299025.1 of Burkholderiaceae bacterium. Taxonomy (GTDB): domain Bacteria; phylum Pseudomonadota; class Gammaproteobacteria; order Burkholderiales; family Burkholderiaceae_E; genus UBA3064. Next base: position 4,404 of record OMIE01000054.1, on the reverse strand, counting down.
GAAGTGCCTCTGGACGCAAAACGCCAAGGACGGGCTGTTGCTTAATGATTCGACGAGACATGGTCCTTAAATCGACCTCGTAAACGCTCATCGGTGTTGTCAGCGAGGTATAACTAAAGCGAAGTAAGTCGCTCGCAAACTGAAGATTCAAGCCGGGCAGTTCACTGCCTGGTCCAAGGCTGAGTGCTGGTTCAAGAAGGCTAGCTTGATAGGAAGGCTCTGAAAAATCAATATCGCGCCACTGTCTTGTCTGAAAATCCATAACCTTCAAACAAACGCGACCAGCCTCCCTAACTTGCACAACCAAGTACCTGCGAAAAAGCTGGAAGCTTTCAATCGATGCGTGTTGACGGTGGGCCAGAAGCTCTGTCGCCTGCGCGATTTGCGTTGGATCAATCAACCCATCATCGTTTAGTTTGTTAGATCTTTTAACAAACAATAGTCGAAAGTTTGGCCCATGGTCGTTGATACGCACCAAAAAGCCATCGCCTTGGGGCATCGCCAAATATTCCTGACCGCGACGTCTACGCATGATCAGCTGAGGCTTAGCGCTTGGATGCTTTGCGTCGATGAGCCGCTGTTCGAAGGTGTCTTTTGCGAAGCTCGTAAGTATTAAGAAGCGTCGGTCGTGGCTATAACTCACATCCAGATTAAATAAAACATCATCTTCCTTGTAGACGAGTTCTTCGGAACCAGGACGGTCGACCGCGCAACGAAAAAGCCGATCACTCCGCAACGCCGCATTTTGCGAAACAAACCATAGCTGCTTTGAATCAGCCGACCATGCAAGGCCCGAAACGCTCTGATTTTTCCAAGTTAACTCGTCTTGAGTGGCAAGATTGCGAACCCTTAGCTCATAATCGCGGCTGCCGCTGAAATCGATCGTGTAGGCAAGAAAGCGACTGTCTGGGCTCCATTGGGCAAGGCCCACGGCGGCAAAAGCCCTACCCTGTGCCAGTGTGTTGAGATCGAGCAATATTTGCGCTGGCTTGCTTCGATCAACATCGACCTCACCTGCCCGCGCTTCACGACGCAGCAATTGCCCATATTGCAAGCCTTCGACGGTCTGAGTCGCATACCACCAGTCCCCATCGCGCAACCATACCGATTCGTCACTTTGCTGGATTCGGCCAAGCATCTCTGCGTATAGCCGATCCACCAAGCCATCGAGCGGTTCAAACCAATGCCTCGTGTAATCGGCCTCAGCTTTCAAGTGCTCGACAACGCGAGGGTTATCACGTTCCCGAAGCCAAAAGTACGGATCTGTGCGCTCATCGCCATGAACTGAGACATCTTTGGGTACTTTGGTCGCTCGCGGCGGAGTCAATACTTGCCCAACAATCTGCTCACGAGAAGGCCCACTGTTAGAGGCCTTACCCGCGACCGTCTGAGAAGCTTTAGCATCGAGCTTCGTAAGAGCGGCAAATCCCATCAAGGCACGAAGCGCTGTATGACGAAACGGCATTGAGTAGAAAGAGACAGCGCTCGCTCGTACCAAACGTTTTAAGGTCGTTCGACGTGAATAGCAATTCATTGCATTAACCCTTTGTGACCTTGAGGCGTTTAGCGGCGGCTTCGTAATTCTTATTATATCTATTAGCATCTCGGGTTGCGCCTTCGCGCAAGCCCCTACGTTTTTCGGAGAAACGGCGCACAAAAAGCGCAAGGCATCAAGCGGCTCGCCTCATCTTGCCAAACATCGGCAATGCTCAGCGCTGGCCACTCTGGGTGTGCCAACTGCTGCCAGGCATCTTGGCAGGAACGCTGGAGCCAGTCGTTGAGCTCGGCCAGAGTGCTCCAGCGCCGCTCAGTGATTTCGCGAACCACCCCTCTGCTGCGGTCTTGCACGTTCTTCTCGATGATGCCCTTCTCCGACCCAGCCGCACGGTAGCAAAACTCGGGATCAAGCAAATAATGCCCCTTCATCGCCTCAAACCGCGCGTTGATACTACGCTGCTTGCTCCTGCCAATCTTGTCCACCGCCGTCTTCATGTTGTCGTAGATGCCCCGTTTGGGCACGCGGCCAAACACGGCAAAGCCCCTGGCATGGGCATCAAACAGCATCTCCTGTGTTTGCGTGAATTAGGCCACCAGCAAGAACGCCCGGCTGGCGGCCAGTTTGATATGCGTCACCTCCTCCAGCGCCGGGCAAACCGGTACACAGGCGTTGAACGACCGCCGTAGCCCATGGTGCGCAAAGCCTCAAATAAGGCCTTGATGCCACGCCGCTCGCGCTTGTTGCGGTGGCTGTTCGCTTTGAGCCAGGTGACAAGCTGTTCCTTAAACGGATCCGGCACGCTAGCTGAAACCTGCCTCACAGGCTATTTGTGCTCAACCATCTCATGCTCGCTGAGCCATTTGGTGGCCGTGTTTCTGGTGATCCCAAGCCTGAGGCTGGCCTGGCGTAATGACATGCCGTCTCGGATGACGGGGCGGCGCAATTTACTCAAAGTTCCCACGTTGATCACTCCAGGCCGCACTTGCTGAAATTTGCTAGTCATTCGCATGTCACGCATGCGCCAACGCGTACTCCCTGGCCGTTGGCAGGGCATGCGGCAGGGCCTTGGACTTCGGCCGCGTTGCCACCCAACCCAAACAGGCCAACCAGATTGCGCGCGGGATGGCTTTATGCGCCGTGCGGTAATAACTCACCATGCGACGACTGATGCCCAGGGCATCGGCAGCCGTGTTCAGCGACAGCCCATTGCGATGCATCCAGGCGTCAAACATCTGGTGGCTCACCTCTCCCGCTTGTTCCTTGGCCCAGGCATAGACGTTGTCTGCACCCAGCTCGGCATCAAACCATTCAATGCCATGGCCCCACTCAGAAAGGTGTGCTATGGCAAAGACCTGTGGATCGAGCAGGTTGGCCAGGGCGGGGATGCCACGCAACACCGCTTCGACATCGACATCAAGCACCTCGCCTGTGCTCCAGGTCGTGCGTAGCCGATAAGGCGCCAAAGCGTCAACAGCCAGCAGCTTGGGGTGGAAAAAATCACTCATGGGTTCAACCTTCGCCATTCTTGGTGCAGCCACGCACGGTTGGATTCGATCCACGACAACTCGCCTCGGATCTCGCGCGCTGCAATTCGGCCGACGATTGCCAAACTGTCAAGCTCGACCGTGCACTCGCGCCCATCACGCAACTGAACATGGACGTGGGCAAGCAGGTGGTCCCCGGCGTACATCACCACACGCGATGCCGAGAATTGGGTCACAGCCGGCATAGATCAATGCTAGTGCAACCGTTGCACCATGTCAAGCAACCATTTTCCGCTTGGCTTCATCACCGAACAGCGCCTTCATAGAGGTCTGGCAACACCTGCGGAAAGTCATAATAAGCTTTTTTTAAACCTTGCCTGTGCCTCAATGCAACGCCAGCCAACGCTTTCCGAGGACGGTCCGCCGGTAACGCTGCTTGCTGCTGCGCAGTGTTTCAGGGCTAGTTACTTCCACCAGGCCAGAATCGAGCGCAGGCAACAGATATGCCGTCCGGAAATGCTTTTCATGCATAGAATCCAGGGCCTACTGCAGTCCTGTCCGGGATAATGCTCCCTGCAAGGCCAACACGACACGCACAACTTCAGGAGCGACTTCCCCGGTAACTTCCGGGGGCACCGGCCGGGCCAATGGATGGCAGGGCAGCCGGATCACAAACGAAAGTCGATCCTCATCTGACTCAAACAGGGGCGCGGGCGAGCCATTAGGAGCCATCACCTTGAGGATTTTCGGGATGCCCGTCGAGCGACCTTCCGTCAGATCAAGCTCGTTCAAAAGTTCGCCGATGCGCCAGCACACGCACCCGTGTGCGCCCCCTTGCGTTTAGATGGGGGCAGAACGGTGAGAACCATTTGGGGCAGCGTCTCAGGCTGCAGGCGGATTTTTTGGCCTGGCCGTGTACCCGCCATAAAGCAAATGGACACCTAGGTTATTCGAAAATTTCGAATGACTGAACTTTTCTCGCGGACGGCTGACCGTCTCTGAAATCCAGGTTGCGGCTAGATCGCACTGCTGGGGGTTGCTGCGGTGCAATCAGGTTTTGCGCTTCAACTGCTCGATTTCGGCGTGGAAGGCCGGGGTCAGGTCTGCGATCAGGGACTCGATGTCTCGCACCTGATGTTGAACCGTCAGCACTGCGATGCCTTGCGGCACGAGGTCGTAGATCACGAAGTGCTGCCGCGCCGCAACCATCAGAAACGGAGCCGGGCGAAACTGCCGCAGGCGCCCCTTTTCCGGGTCGGCGGCTGCAACGCCCATAACCGCATACAGGTCGGCTAGATAGCGGTCGGCAACGTCATGTTGGTCTTGAAGTCGCCGCTGAACGCAAAGACGCGGCCCGCCGCAAGGTCTCGATAACCGCTGAGGATGGCGTCCTGCACAAACTTGCCGTCGCGCCGCTCCATG
>OMIE01000053.1 GCA_900299025.1 Burkholderiaceae bacterium | reverse complement strand
GCCTGTTGCTCAGCCCGCAATGGAATCCTTGTCTTTTGTTTTGACTGAGCTTGCCAGCCGTGCCGCTTTAAAAATGAGGCCACACTGCCGATGGCATCTGCTTTGCTGCTCGCTAGATCGATACGACCGTCGCCATCGAAGTCGACGGCGTGGCGTCGAATGCTTCCAGGCATAAACTGGGGCAGCCCGATCGCTCCAGCAAATGAGCCACGCACAGACTTTGGATCAATACCCTGGTCCTTGGTCCAAAGCAAAAAATGTTCGAGCTCTTTGGCAAAGTAAGCAGCTCGACGCGGATAGTCAAAGCTAAGTGTGGCTAGGGCTTCAAGAACTTGGAAGTTGCCTGTGTTTCGCCCGTAAATCGTCTCAACACCAATGATGCCCACGATCACGTGAGCAGGTACCCCAAAGCGCTGACCCGCTCGTTCGAGCGCCTTTTGATTCTCGTTCCAAAAGTCCACGCCCGCGGCGATTCGCTTGGGTTCAATAAAGCGCTTTCGATACACCGCCCAGGAGCGCTTAAAGTTTTGTGCCGCTGGCTCCATGAGTCGAATCACTTGGGCATTCGCCTTGTAATCGGCAAAAAGCGCCTCAACGTTATCGCGGGGCCAGGCATGCTGTAGCGCCATGTGGTTTGCAAACTCGCTTGGGCGAGCAAAAGGGATCGGCGACCAAGCTGGCGGCGGAATATCGTCAGCGTCTAGGCTTGCCGAAAGCGCCCCTTCTTGACACGTCAAGGCTAGAAGTAAGCCCGATAGCAAGCGCTTAAAAACATGCTTAGTCATTGACCGTGCTCGAATCGTCATCCAAAAGGCTTTATTGTTGCTGCAACGATGTTAGCGTTCGACATCTGTATGCACCCTGACACGAATGGTTCACGCAAAAGTTGAAACGAGGCGATGAAATGCTACAAGCAAATTTATCTAATGTGATGGCAGCGGAGCCTAAGGTCGATTGCTCCGATGAGTCGGTTGTTGAGCTTACCTGCCTGGACGGGATTGCCACCCTCACTATGGCGCGTCCCAAGCAATTCAATGCGCTTTCGAGACAAATGCTCGAGGCGCTGACCGCAACGTTGCAAGTGCTGGCACAAGACAAAACGATTCGCGTTGTGGTTATTGCGGCGCAGGGCAAGGCCTTTTGCGCTGGTCACGATTTGCGCGAGATGCTGTCCATGGAAAGTCAGGACGAGTATCGAAGCCTTTTCGCAGCTTGCACCCGCATGATGTTGACCATACAAGGCATGCCTCAGCCGGTAGTCGCCAAAGTGCACGGCATTGCGACCGCGGCTGGCTGCCAGCTCGTTGCGATGTGTGACTTGGCGATCGCCTCAAGTGAGGCAAGGTTTGCGGTCTCTGGGGTGAATTTGGGCCTTTTTTGTTCGACGCCTTCGGTGCCTTTATCCCGAAATTTGTCGCGCAAGCAGGCCTTCGAAATGTTGGTGACCGGGGACTTTATCGATGCTGAAGAGGCCAAGGCGCGAGGCCTCATCAACCAGGTCGCCGATGCGGCGCAGCTCGATGAGGCGGTCACCCAGTTATGTCAACGGATCAAGAGCAAGCCCCAAGTGGCGATAAGCACCGGTAAGCAATTGTTTTACCGACAGCTTGAGATGGGGATCGAGGCTGCTTACCAACTCGCTGGCCAAACAATGGCCTGCAATATGACGGATGGTCAAACACGAGAGGGCATAAGTGCCTTTGTCGAAAAGCGATCCCCGCGTTGGGCACAGGACACAAATGCCTAGGCTCAGGTGGGCTCCAGTAGAATCGAGCGATTAATCAGGAGGATGTAGCGCATGAAGGTATTGGTACCGGTGAAGCGGGTTGTTGACTACAACGTCAAGGTCCGGGTGAAGAGTGATCAGACGGGTGTGGATATCGCTAACGTCAAAATGTCAATGAATCCATTCGATGAGATCGCAGTCGAAGAGGCTGTTCGATTGAAGGAAAAGGGTCAGGTCACCGAAATTATTGCGGTGTCAGCTGGCACAACCGCCTGCCAAGAAACATTGCGCACGGCGATGGCTATTGGCGCTGACCGAGCCATCTTGATCGAAACCGATGTTGAGCTACAACCTTTGGCAGTTGCTAAGTTGTTGAAGGCAGTGGTTGATCGCGAGCAACCCGGATTAATGATTCTTGGCAAGCAAGCCATCGACGATGACGCGAACCAGACCGGGCAAATGCTTGCTGCCCTTGCCAATTACCCGCAGGCTACTTTTGCATCGAAGGTTGAATTGCAGGATGGAAGCCTGCGTGTGACCCGCGAAGTTGATGGTGGCCTCGAAACCCTGCGCATGCCTTTGCCGGCGGTCATTACAACCGATTTGCGTCTTAATGAGCCGCGTTATGTGACCTTGCCCAACATCATGAAGGCTAAGAAAAAGCAACTCGATCAGCTTACCCCAGCCGATTTGGGCGTCGACGTAACGCCGCGCCTTAAGACGCTCAAAGTGACCGATCCGCCAGGACGATCAGCGGGTATTAAGGTGCCCGACGTAGCCACCCTGGTTGACAAACTGAAAAATGAAGCAAAGGTGATTTGACATGACTGCATTGGTGATTGCCGAACACGAAAACGGCCAACTCAAGCCCAGTACCTTAAACACGGTCACAGCAGCGCTGCAAACCTCATCGGAAGTTCATGTGCTGGTGGCGGGTGCTGGCTGTGCGTCGGTGGCCCAGGCCGCTGCAGGCATAGCCGGTGTTGCCAAAGTGCTGCATGCAGACGCGCCTCAGCTTGAAGCGCAGACCGCTGAAAACGTCGCCGAGCAAGTGCTCGCCCTGGCATCGGGCTACACCCACATGCTTGCACCAGCAACAGCCTTTGGAAAAAATGTCGCTCCTCGTATTGCTGCAAGGCTTGATGTAGCCCAACTTAGCGACATCATCGCTGTCAATGCGCCAGACAGTTTCACCCGACCCATTTACGCGGGCAATGCTATCGCCACCGTGCAATCGCTCGACGCCCGCAAGGTCATCACCGTGCGTACCACCGGTTTTGACGCGGCCGGCTTGGGCGCTGGCCCAGCGCCGATCGAATCAATCAACCCCGTACCAGACACTGGCATGAGCCAATTTGTATCTCGAGAGCTTGCCAAATCGGATCGTCCCGAGTTAACCGCAGCCAAGGTGGTTGTGTCAGGTGGCCGCGGCATGGGTTCGTCAGATAACTTTAAAATACTGGAACCGATTGCAGACAAACTCGGTGCTGCGATGGGTGCATCGCGGGCCGCTGTAGACGCAGGCTACGCGCCTAACGATTGGCAGGTGGGCCAGACAGGAAAAATAGTCGCGCCACAGCTTTATGTCGCAATTGGCATTTCTGGCGCTATCCAGCATTTGGCTGGCATGAAGGACTCCAAGGTGATTGTTGCCATCAATAAGGATGCCGAGGCGCCAATATTCGGCGTGGCCGACTACGGATTGGTCGCTGATTTGTTTCAGGCTGTGCCTGAATTGCAAGCTGCATTGGGGTAGGCCATGAGCTATGTTGCACCTGTTGCCGATATGCTCTTCAACATGGAGCATGTGGCCAATCTCGAGCAAATCAGTAAATTGCCGGGCTTTGAAGATGCCAACCTGGAGACCGCGGCGGCTGTCTTGGAAGAATGCGCCAAGTTCAATCAAGACGTTATTGCGCCGCTCAACTGGATTGGCGATCAACAGCCAAGCGCAGTCAATCAGGGTGTTGTCACGACAACGCCTGGTTTCAAGGAGGCATTCGCGCAATACGCCGCTGCGGGTTGGCAGGGTGTGCAACACGGCTCACATTTTGGCGGGCAGGGCCTGCCCAAACTGATTGCTTCATGTTGCGGCGAAATGCTCAACGCTGCCAATCTTAGTTTTGCCCTATGTCCTTTGCTAACCGACGGTGCAATCGAAGCGCTTGACACCGCCGGGTCTGAAGAACAGAAGACGCGCTTTATCCCCTCGATGATTGCGGGAGAGTGGACAGGCACCATGAACCTCACAGAGCCTCAAGCAGGGTCTGATTTGTCGATGGTTCGCACGCGTGCGCTGCCTCAAGCCGATGGCAGTTATCGGATCTTCGGCCAAAAAATTTATATCACTTATGGTGAGCACGACATGGCCTCCAACATCATTCACTTGGTGTTGGCTCGTACGCCCGACGCCCCTGAAGGTGTAAAGGGCATATCGCTGTTCATCGTGCCCAAGTTTTTAGTCAAAGCTGACGGTTCGCTCGGTGATCGAAACGATGTTTTTTGTACATCGATCGAGCACAAACTAGGTATCAAGGCCTCGCCAACTGCGGTACTTTTATACGGTGACGGCAAATTTCCTATTGCTGCTGAATCGGGAGGCAAGGCTGAGGCTGGTGCGATTGGGTATCTGGTCGGCGAAGAAAATCGTGGCCTTGAGTACATGTTCGTCATGATGAACGCCGCTCGTTTCGCAGTGGGTGTTCAAGGCATTGCTGTCGCTGATCGAGCCTATCAAAAGGCTGCTAGTTTTTCGAAGGATCGGGTTCAAAGCCGTGACGTTGGTGGGTCCTCGGCGCCAGTTGCCATTGCACATCACCCCGATGTGCGAAGAATGCTCATGACAATGCGGGCACATGTTGAAGGCGCGCGGGCCATGGCTATGGCCACGGCCGCATGTTTTGATCTCGCGCATCAGCATCCAGATGCGCAGCAGCGTCAAGTTCAGCAGCGGATTTACGAATTCATGGTGCCTGTTGTCAAGGGCTGGTCGACCGAAATGTCGATTGAGGTGACCTCGCTCGGTGTTCAAGTGCACGGGGGTATGGGCTTTATCGAGGAAACAGGTGCTGCCCAGTTTTATCGAGATGCGCGTATTTTGCCAATCTACGAGGGAACCACTGCGATTCAGGCCAACGATTTGATTGGCCGAAAAACCCTGCGCGAAGGTGGCGCAACAGCACGGGCTATCGCTGCTGAGATGCGAGCGACCGCGGATTTATGGCGTGGTCTGGCGCCCTTGCCTCAGGCTTCGCTTGCAAAGGTTCAGCGAGCCGAAGAAGCGCTTCGAGGCTCACCAAAGGCGATCGCTGCGCAACTTGATGCTGCAGCCCATGCTATCGAGCAATCAGTGCAATGGATGTTGTCCGTTGGTAAATCGGATATTCATGCGATATTTTCTGGATCGGTAAATTTTCTTAAGCTTTGTGGTCTCGCATGCTCGGGCTGGCAGCTGGGGCGCGCTGGATTGGCCGCCTATAAGCATTTAGCAGAGGAAAAGGGCGATCAAGCTTTTATGCTGTCCAAGGTCATGACGACTCGGTTTTATGCTGATCATTTACTTCCGCAGACAACTGCGCTTGCCCACTCGATTTGCGCAGGCGCCGATGCGGTGATGGCACTTGAAGTAGAGGCCTTTTAAGTTTTAAGCCTAGTCTTTGAGTGGACCATATGCACCGGCTAAGGTTCGCTCATCGGCGGCACTAAGTTGGCCTTGCATCCGAGCTCGTTCAAGCAGATCGGGGCGCATATTTGCTGTAGTGATCAAGGCTTGCTGCCGACGCCAAAGACCAATTGCCTCGTGATTGCCGCCAAGCAGGATCGAGGGGACCTTAAGGTCTTCCCAGGACTCGGGTCTCGTGTAGTGCGGGCAGTCAAGCAGACCGTCGACAAACGAGTCTTGCTGCGCGGATTGCGCATCTTGGAGCACGCCAGGTACCCAGCGCAGGATCGCATCCATGAGCATCATCGCAGGCAACTCGCCACCCGACACCACGATATCGCCGAGTGCAAAGGCTTCGTCGATGTCGCGATCGATGAAACGCTGATCAATGCCCTCGTATCGGCCAGCCACCAGACTTAGTCCGGCATAGCGAGCGAGACGCCTGATATCCGCTTGCTGAATAGGCTTTCCTGTCGGACTTAGAAGGACACGGTGCTGTCGCCTTCCGACCCGCGAATCAACTTGCTGCAAACATGCACTTAATGGCGCTGCTTGCATCACCATACCGGGGCCGCCGCCAAAAGGCCGGTCGTCGATGTAGCCCATCTTCCTTGTGGTGAAATCGCGAGGATTCCAGCAGTGCAGTTCCCATATTGCTGCCGCATAGGCTCGGCCACTGACACCGTAACGCGTGACTGCCTCAAACATATCCGGAAAAAGCGTTAAGACGTCAAAGCGCATTTGCCAGTCGCTTACGACCAGTCGGCATGCCAGTCAACCTCAATTCGCTTGACCTTGACGTTAACTCGATCGACAAAATGTTTAACAAAAGGAATGTAAAAACTGGCTGTTGCGCTCGTATCTGCTCGAGCAAGATGATCGGCCAAACCTACATCATGCGTCGCTGCTTGCGAAGGCTCAATTTGCATGATCGGGTGGGCACCGTGGTCGTCCATTGCAATCACCGTTCCCAAACATACATGATCGCGATTGAAGACAGAGCAACCGATCAAATCGACCCAGTAATACTCTCCACGCGGTAAGCGTGGAAAATCGCTTCGTCTGATTTCGATGTGTTGACCCTTGAAAGCCAGTGCTTGATCACGGTCGACGACGGCCTCTATCTGTGCAACCCAAGAAGCTCCGTGCGCCCGTGATGCTATAACGCTTACTTCCTTGGCGATCGCCTGACCTGCGAGTTTGGGGCGAATTCGCCAACGTTTCGCTTTGCTGAGAACCGAACGATGCGTATCGCCGAAGACATCGAGTTTGAGCCAGCCACCTAAACCCCACGCGTCAAGAACGCGCGCCACCGGGACCCAATCGTCGGTAGCCTCATCGATTTGGGCCACCCCTTCAAAGATAGGTGAATCGATCGCTTAAGCGGCCAGGCCGACTTGTTTGGCTGCGAATGCCTTTACTAAGCGGTCAACGGCAGGGGAAAGCTCAGCACCGTGCTGCTTCCAGTGGTGCACCCGGTCAAGAGCGATTTGTAATCCTTGCTCCGAGCCAGAGGCTACCGGGTTGTAATAGCCCAGACGCTCGATGAAGGCGCCATCGCGACGGTTGCGCTTGCTTGCTGCGACGATGCTATAAAACGGGCGCTTTTTAGCGCCGCCCCTTGAAAGGCGAATGACGACCATGTGATGTCCTCGAAAACCCAAAAGTATAACGCCTTGACATCTTTCAGACAAGCGCAGAATTGGCGTCGCAGCGAATCCGGGTTAGAATCTAAGGCTGTCATCCTCTTCGCGCGCCATCAATTTCGAACTGTTCTTCAATAAACCCGCGCCGCTAATGATGACTGGAGAAAGTAATGGACTTGATTAAGCAGCTCGAGCAAGAGGAAATTGCTCGCCTAGGGAAGACAATTCCTCCGTTTTCGCCTGGGGACACGGTCATTGTGAGCGTGAATGTGGTGGAAGGAAACCGCAAGCGTGTTCAGGCCTATGAGGGCGTGGTGATCGCAAAGCGTAACCGCGGTTTGAATTCCTCGTTTATCGTGCGGAAGATTTCATCAGGTGAGGGCGTTGAACGTACCTTTCAGACCTACTCCCCCTTAATCGCGTCAATTGAAATTAAGCGTCGAGGCGATGTACGTCGCGCCAAGCTCTACTACCTGCGGAATCGTTCAGGTAAGTCGGCTCGAATCAAAGAAAAGTTGCCTGGCCGTGCGCCTGTTGCCGCGAAGGCAAGCAGCTGAGTAGGAGCCGCGTTGGGGATCCCCGCGCGGTTCCCCATGAACCCGCCCGAGATGGTCTGCCGCGACTCTCGGTCGGACACTTAAGCGGATCTGACTGGAAGACGCTGTTCTCAAGCGACCGCATCTGGCATGCTGCGCTGGAGGGTGATCGTAGCCGCTGGGTCGATGGTCCGATTACTGATGCCTCGGTGCTCATTGCGCTGACTAGGCGGGGTGGCCTTTTGCTTACCGAAAGAAGTGCGGCCATGCGACATCATGCAGGGCAGGTGGCCTTGCCCGGCGGTCGCATCGAGCCAACCGACCGGGATGGCGTTGAGGCTGCCTTTCGCGAGGCGCATGAGGAAATCGGCCTTGAGGGCCGCCGCCTGTGCCCACTTGGTAGCTTGCCTAGTTATTTAACAGGCTCGGGCTACAGGGTTCAACCGGTGGTTGCCTTGGTAAAAGAAGAACTTGATTTGCATCGGGATTTGCAGCCAGACCCCAATGAAGTAGCGTCGATTTTCGAGGTCCCGCTTTCGTTTATCTTCGACCCGAGCAATCATCGACGCCATTACTGGCATGCGCCAGAAGGGCTGCGTCCGTTTTATTCCATGCCTTGGATTTGCGATCGCAGCGATGCGATGAGATTCAGCGATACCGAAGCCTTAACACGCGTCTGTCAGCATTCGCTAAGCCGCGAGTTTTTTATTTGGGGGGCTACCGCCGCGATGTTGCGCAACTTCTACCATCTTTTGTATGCGCATCGGGATCTTTTCCCGATCGAAGCCTAGGCGTTTGCCAGCCGTTTCCCTTGCGGCCTCAGGCAAAATCGACTCATGGGATTTCTCGCGCTTATCCTCGCTTTACTGATTGATCAGGGCCGGAATTTAGCGATTCGGCAGATGGTGATCGAGCGGCTTGAGCTCGCTGCGGACGCTTTGCGACGCCTCACGGATGTTGGTGGTCGTATGGATGGCTGGAAGGCCTGGGCACTGATGATGTTTGCTGCGTCCATGAGTGCAATCGCTCTTGACTGGTTCGCAGCCCGTACCCACGTGCTCCTGCAATTTAGCCTCCATGTGGCGGTGCTGTATTTGTTTATTGGATTTCGCAGATTCAGCGCACCCTTTACGGCGATCCAGCGTGCGTTTTCCGAGGGCGACCCATCGCGTGCTTTTGTTATTTTGCAAGCCTGGTTGCGTGGACGGGATCTTGAGGATACCGCGGTGCTTGCTTCAGGTTCGGCAGCTGAAGACTTTGACTCGCATGCTGTTTGCCGTCAGGCGATTGATCATGCGCTGATTGCATCGCATCGACATGTTTTTGGCCCATTGTTCGCCTATATGTTGCTACCCGGGATACTTGGTCCTGTGATCTATCGTGTTGCTGAGGTTTTGTTAAGCCGCTGGTACCACCCAAGCACTGAGGCAAGGGCTGAAGCCTCGGTTTTGTCAATTGAGGATTCGGATCGTCATCGACTAGCAGCGCAGAGAGGATTCTCCTGGATTGATTGGATACCTGTTCGTTTGAATGCAGCGGGCTTAACCGTCGTGGGGAATTTTGAAGACGCAGTTTTTTGCTGGCGAGGTGCTGTAGCCTCCAGAGCCACATTGGCCGCCCGGCAGGCCGATTCAGCAGCATCGATTGACGAATCGAGAGCTATTCTATTAGCGACCGCAAGCGGCGCTTTAAATTTGCGCCTGGCTGATCCTGCGCTCGAAGGGCATTGGGTAAGCGAAGGTTTTGAATGGCAGGGCTCGTTGCCTGATCCCAGCGGCCTGAGAAGTGCCGTGGGCTTGGTGTGGCGTAATGCTGTTTTGTGGGTTAGTTTTTTCGCCATTCTCACCATGGCTGGGTGGTTGGGACGCTAGGCGCTGCGATCTTGTTCGCTCACCAAATCCTGCCAGATTGTATAGCGGTATGCATCGATCATGCACTCATCGGTCGCCGCGCGGATCATGCAGCCAGGTTCTTGTAGATGCTTGCAATTATGATAGCGACACTGGCCTGCCCGATCAGCCCATTCAGGCAAACTATTCTCAATTTCAGAACGAGAACAGTGCGTAAGCCCGAATTGCTGAAACCCAGGAGAATCGATAATTCGGCTGCCGGGCGAAAAATTAGGTTGGGGAAGATCAAAGCATTTAGAGAAGCTGGTCGTGTGTTTACCCGAGTTGAGTGCTTGAGACCATTGTTGGGTCTTAAGGTCTGCATCAGGAACGAGACGGTTGATCAGGGTTGACTTACCCATGCCAGACTGCCCCATCAGGAGCGTGGTTTTCTCATTTAACCATGAGCCGAGCGTCCCTTCGAGCCATGTTTCAGGTTCGTCGTCGCGGGCGGACAGATAAATCGTATGAACGCCTAAGGAACGATAAAGCTTCAGTCTGGGTTCGATGCATGCAAGTGCCGCGACACGGTCGGACTTGTTGACAAGCCAAGTGATCGGAATTGATGCGATCGACGCGGCCACCAAGACCCTTGCTGCCAAGGGTTCAGAAAATGGCGGCTCGCCAGCCAAGACATAGCCAATCTGGTCGATGTTGGCAGCGATGAGTTTTTGTCGGAACGCATCACTTCGTTTGAGGAGATTGCGTCTCGACTCAAGTCCGTTAATGACGGCTTGATCGCTACCAATTGTTTCAATTTCTACCTGGTCGCCGACACAATAATCCTGGCGACGGCCGCGGGTAACCGCTAGTCGCTGCTTGCCGGGTTGAACGGCAGGCATGTCATCAAGTGGCGCGCTATCGACTGCCGAACTTAACTCTCGAACCCAGTACTGCCTGCCATGGCTTGCAAGAATCTCAGCTCGCATCCCCGTTACCTGCTGGTGGCATGCTGATTAGCTATGCCCCGGGCATGGGCTGCTGGGTGATGCGCCAATGCTTGTAGTCTGGCAATCCTGATTGACGCAGGTGGATGCGAGTCGTAGATCGCTGAATGCAAGGGGTCTGGGGTTAGGGTCGAGGCATTGTCCTTTATCAGTTTTACCAGTGCACTTTCTAGGTCAGCGGCATTGGTTTGGGATGCTGCATATGCATCAGCTTCGAACTCATGCTTCCGTGACCACCAGCTCATCAGAGGCTGTATGGGAAACAAGAACACTGGCAGGATCAGCGAAAAGAGCAGTAAGGCTGCGGCGGATTGAGATCCTGGAAGTGGGATAAGGCCCAAGCCCCGATAAAACCAGGCTTGGTTCATTACCCAGGCTAGTAGGGCGAGCGCGAGAAAACTAAATACCGCACTCAACACGATACGTTTCAAAATATGTCGATGCTTAAAGTGCCCCAATTCATGTGCAAGTACCGCTTCAATCTCATAGGGTGTGAGTTGGGCAAGTAAAGTGTCGAAGAAGACGATGCGCTTAGACTTACCCACCCCGGTAAAGTAAGCATTACCGTGCGCCGATCGTTTACTTCCATCCATGACAAAAAGTCCCTGGCTTGAAAAACCACAACGATTCAGTAGTGATTCAACTGCGCGCTTGACATCGCCCTCTTGCAAAGGCTCGAATCGGTTGAACATGGGTGCGATCCAGGTTGGCCATATGACCA
Organism: Burkholderiaceae bacterium; assembly: GCA_900299025.1. Lineage (GTDB taxonomy): Bacteria > Pseudomonadota > Gammaproteobacteria > Burkholderiales > Burkholderiaceae_E > UBA3064. The sequence goes on along the minus strand of OMIE01000053.1, from coordinate 9,131 downwards.
TGACCGCAAGCTGAAAAAGCATCCATACCGCCCAAACCCAAAGCCACCAGTACTGGCCAGTCTGTTGCATCATCCAAAGTACTAAAGCCAAGAATGGCATGCCAATGATCAGGCTAATCGCCATACCTTTTACTTGGTCACTCATCCACAAGCCGAGGGTCATCCTGTTAAAGCCAAAGCGTTGATCGATCACAAACTGACGCCAAAGCGAAAAAGGTATATCGATCAGTGAACCTAGCATGATGACCATCATCATGAGACAGACTTGAAAGTCAAGGCCCGTCCCTGGTATGTCTTGAGGAAAGAGCATGAGCCAAACACTTCCTAGTATCGACTGAATTTGTGAGAGCAGTCCACCAACGGTGAGCAAGACGAGCCACATACTTTGAATCAACATCTCGAACATGGCCGTTGAAACCTTGGCGCGGGTATAGTCAGCCGCTCGTTGATGGTTCTCGAGAGAAATTCGTTGCGCAAAGGCTAACGGGACTTGGTTGCGATGCTGCACAACATGCCGGATTTGTCGTTGTGCCAGGTAAAGCTTGATGCTGAATTGGCTGGCGAGCAAAAAAAGAAAGACGAGGCTGAAATCGAGATTAGACATGCTTTAGTGCGTCGAGATTCATCATAGGGGTTTCATCGGTCAGCGATAATCGACATCTTAATCGCAACCAGGATTAGCGTTATGAGCACCGAGCCTTTGCAAGGTCAACAAACCAATGAAACCCATCTTGTATGGTTAGACATGGAAATGAGCGGTTTGCGTCCTGAAGTCGATCGAATTTTAGAGGTTGCCGTGGTGATCACCGATGGCCAACTAAATAGTTTGGTAGAAAGTGAAGCAGTTGCTATCCACCAACCCGAGCTCGTGCTTGATGGCATGGACGCATGGAATAAGGGTACGCATGGACGCAGTGGATTAATTGATCGAGTAAGACAAAGCGCACACAGTGAGCGCGACGCTGAACTGTATTTACTCGACTTCATCGGACGATTCGTTCCACCGGGGAAGTCGCCGCTTTGCGGCAATAGTATTGGGCAGGATCGACGCTTCATGGTTCGCTACATGCCGGAATTAGAGCGTTATTTTCACTATCGCAATTTGGATGTTAGTACGATCAAAGAACTCTGTAAGCGTTGGCGGCCTGAGCTGGCTAAGGGTTTTGAGAAGCGTTCGGCGCACACGGCTTTGGCCGATATCCGGGAGTCGATTGACGAATTGCGTTACTACCGCGAGCATTTCTTGCGTCTTGCATAAGCGCCAGGTCAACGAGGCCTGAGTGCGGCTCACCACGAATTAGAGGCCAGGTGACTAAGCCTTGAGTGCTGCTTCCCAGGTTTTTCGAGCAAGCAAGCCGAGAGCAATCGAAGCTGCTGCACAGGCAAGAATCCCGGCCCACCAAAACGCTCTGGCATCCTGAAAACTTCCAAATACGCCCGAGAAGCTGACCCAGGCACCTCCGCCAAGACCAATGCCCCATAAGCATGCGACGTAAATCCAAAAAGGCAGGCTTGCGATTTTGTGCGCCCGCAAAACAAAAGCGTATTGCAACTGCAAGCTATCAAGCCATTGATGAATGGCAAGCCACATGATGAGGACTGCAGCCGTCTGTGCGACCTCAGGGTCTGTGGCGTAAGCGTTGGCAAGAAGGTCTTTCCCGAGCAAAAGAACACCCGCCATCAGGGCTGCCGTGAGCATGGCGGTCCGCATCCCGATGCTAGCGACCTCTTTAGCTGCGATGACTTGTCCAGATCCTAAGCGTTGAGCCGTCAAAACCATGGTCGCGTTGGCTAGCGAAAGAGAGAACATATAAACGACGCCCGTCAGGCTTGATGCGATTTGCTGGCTCGCCGATGCTGCTGCACCATAGGGCGCAATCAGCAATGCAATCGATGCAAAGGCACTAACGTCGATAAAGGCTGTTCCGCCGATCGGCAAGCCTAAGCGAAGCAATTCGAGCATTTGCTGCCCCTTTGGCTTGAGGCTGCCGAGTAGGCGGTACGGGGCAAGGCCTCGATCAAGCTTGGCAAGACAAAGCACGGCGATTGCGCTTCCATAAGAGAGCAGACAAGTGCTACAGGCTGCACCTGCAGCACCCATGGGTTCGATACCAACATCGCCCCAACCGTACATAAAGATGGCATTGAGTGGGACTTTGAAGCACATGCTGGCAAGGTTTACCCACATGACAAGACGGGGCCGTGACACTGCTGTGCAAAGCGCTGAAAAAGCGCGGACCATGAGCGCTGGTATGACGCCCAACGCGCACCAGAATAAGTAATCGTCGACCTTGCTGGCGACTTCGCTTGGGGCTCCTGAGATTTGGCTCCAGAAATGACTCTGGATCAACACCAAGGTGCCGACCATACCCAACATGATAGCGAGCAAAAATGCCTGTCGAAAGGCATCGCCGATAGCCTCGGTCCTCCCTGCGCCATAGTGTTGCGCGACGATGGGTGACAATCCAAGCAATACACTGAGTAGGCTGACGTAGGCGATGATGTAAATGCTTGTGCCCAAGCCAAGACCTGCGAGTTCGGTTGACGAAAGATGTCCTGCCATCATCGTATCGATGACGCCATTAGCCATCACTGCAAGCTGGCTGACCAGCACAGGTCCGGCCAGCTTTATGAGCTGTCGTAACGTGGTGGTCGCATGCATCAATCGAGCTTTTGGGTTTCTTGCCTCAAGTAGAGGCGAAAGCGTTCTTGGTTCTCACCTCGTCTTGCGCCCGCCCAATGCAATTGCCACCCGGGACGTGCTGGTGCGGCATAGCGAAGCGCCTCGCCACTGTCTTGAATCAAAAGCCATGGGCAATGGGGAGCGTTTGAAAACTCCAGGCCAGCGAACCATTGCAGACTCGCTTGCACGGCGGGCCGCAGCTGCTCACCAATCACGCAACCCGTGGCGCTTTGCATAACAGCCCTCGCTTGCATGGCCATCTCCCGATATGAGTTTCGGGTGTTGTGAGCTTCTAAAAACAAGGTTTGGAACAAAAACCAGATGAGGACCAGGCCACTTGAGGCAAGCAGCACAGGTTTCCACAGCATGGCGGGCTGGCGCGAGAGCCGCCAAGCAACCAGACTGACCCAAGCAAGGCTAACGGCAAGTGATGTAAGAGCACCTAACCAGGCAATGCTCGCTTGATCAGCTCTTGCCAATACACCCATGCGATAGGCCATCTTCTCTGGCCAGCCGATAAGCCAAGCGAGGTAATAAGCCCAAAACATCAATGCGATAAGTCCGTAGATCAGCACCGCATACCAGTCGATGAACTGGACGAGGCTTCTCCGAAGGCTTGGTAGCCCCATGGCTGCCAGCGCCGCAAGTGGCACCGAGACAGGCATAAGCCATGCCAGGCTTGAGCCTGGGGCAATGGGGCTCAGTGCGAAGGTAGCGAGCATCAGACCAAGCGGGGCCACAAGACTCGGCTCTCGCCAACGTGCACCTAAAGACCAGATCGCCCAGAAAGCAACAGGCCAAACTGGCCAAAAAAACCACCATGGCTCACGGATCAAATCGTAAAAGCGAGTGCCCAATCCTTGTGCCGGCCCCCCAAGTTGTATGTGCCACCAACCGGTAAGCCATGCCCTTTGGAGTCCCTCGATAGAACCGGCTAGCTGCCCGCTCGCCGCTGAGCTGTCTCGCATCAAGAGCCAGAACCAAAGGCCCAGCGAGCTGGCCATAACCAGTGCAATTCGTGAGAAAAGTATGGTCGCGATCCCTCGCCAGTGCGCTGTTGTCAGGGTGAGTGTGGCTAGGCTTAAAGGTATAACGAAGGCAAACCAAAGGCCCTTACAAAGCCAGGCAGACAAGGTTACTGCCCCTAGCGCCCACCCGGCTCTGCGTGGCGAATCGAGACTCCAGGCAAGACAAAAGAAGCCTGCGGCCATGATGCACATGGAAAAGGCCTCCGGCGAGGTTTCATGAACACGTTCGACCAAGCCGACGGTAGCGAGCAAAAAGAGCACGCTGCTATCAGCGAGCGAGGCTGCAAGTCTTCTAGGGGTCGCGGCAATACCGATCGGATCATGGGGGATCCATTCGGGTCGCCGACTCAGTCGATACACGGCTTGCCAACAAAAAACAAGTGTGGCGAGCCAGCTTCCTACCCAACAAAGCCTTGTGACGAGGGCAAAGTCAATCGGTAGTTTTGCTGTGATTAGCCCCAGGATTGATGCAAGCCAAAAGGGTAGTGGGCCTTCATCGGGCAACAAAACGCCCGGTAGTTGGCTAATCAGCCAGGCGTCGAAGTCGCCAGCTTGGAGAGCCAGCAGCATGTTAAAGGCGACCCCGAGGCCGACTGCATCGTCACCTCGCCACGGGTCGCGGCCTACAAGCCCTGTAAACGTGTAAGCCAGGGCCAAAAACAACAAACCCCAGAAGGGAACTCGTCCCGCCTGGGGTTCTGTGACCAAAAAGGACTTCAAACGTTACGCTTGGCGCCGCCTGCTCGGGCGAATTTCTGACGAAACTTCTCAACCCGACCGGTTTCAAGCACACGCTGCTGAGCGCCGGTGTAAAAGGGGTGCGATTCGGAACTCGTATCGAGTTTGAACAAGGGGTATTCCTTGCCCTCAATCGTTACTTTTTCGCGTGCTGGGGCTGTTGATCGAATGATGAACTGCTTGCCGTTGGTCATGTCCTGGAACACGACCTCGCGGAAGTTGGGGTGAATGCCTTCTTTCATTGCAAAGTCCAAACAAGAAAACTCTTGATTATACAAGGTAAGCCGTTGTTTTAGCCGCCTCTGCGCATTAAATCGAAAAACTCGCCATTGTTCTTGGTCATCTTCATTTTGTCGAGCATGAACTCCATGGCCTCGATCTCGTCCATATCGTGGAGTAGTTTGCGCAAGATCCATATCTTTTGCAGCATGTCTTTGGCAATTAACAACTCTTCGCGACGTGTGCCCGATCGATTGATATCCATAGCGGGGTAGACCCGCTTTTCCATCATCCGACGATTGAGATGGATCTCCATGTTGCCTGTGCCCTTAAACTCCTCGTAAATCACTTCATCCATTCTCGATCCCGTATCGATCAGAGCCGTGGCAATAATGGTGAGCGATCCGCCTTCTTCGATGTTTCGCGCTGCGCCAAAAAAGCGCTTCGGTCGTTGGAGCGCATTGGCATCGACGCCACCGGTCAATACCTTGCCAGAGGAGGGTACAACGGTGTTATAGGCTCTCGCGAGCCTTGTGATCGAATCGAGCAAGATCACGACGTCTTTCTTATGCTCGACTAGTCGTTTTGCCTTCTCGATCACCATCTCAGCGACTTGCACGTGCCGGGTTGCGGGCTCGTCAAAGGTTGATGCCACGACTTCGCCTCGTACTGATCGTTGCATCTCGGTCACTTCTTCTGGACGTTCGTCGATCAATAAGACAATTAGAACAATATCTGGATGGTTTGCCTTTAGCGCGTGGGCTATATGCTGCATCATCACCGTTTTCCCGCTCTTGGGAGGCGCAACGATCAGCCCCCGTTGCCCCTTCCCGATTGGCGCCACCATGTCGATGATTCGGCCGGTAATATTTTCATCACCCTTCATATCCCGCTCTAAATGAAGCATTTGATCGGGGTGCAAGGGGACCAGGTTTTCAAAAAGAATCTTGTTTTTTGACGCTTCGGGGGCCTGGTCGTTTATCTTGTCGACCTTCACCAACGCGAAGTAGCGCTCACCGTCTTTTGGTGTGCGCACCTCACCTTCGATGGCATCGCCAGTGTGCAGATTAAAGCGCCGGATCTGCGATGGTGAAATATAGATATCGTCTGGGCTTGCCAGATAAGAGGTTTCAGGTGTCCTTAGGAAACCGAAACCGTCGGGCAGGATCTCAAGCACACCGTCGCCAAAAATCGATTCGCCGAGTTTTGCCTTTCGTTTCAAGATGGCAAACATCAACTCCTGCTTGCGCATGCGGTTGGCGTTCTCAATCTCGAGGCCCTGGGCCATCTCGATCAGTTGCGAAATATGCAAAGCCTTAAGGTCGGATAAGTGCATGAAATTCAATCAAAAGTGCTGTCGCTATGCGCCAAGTTGGCTGATGGGTAAGCGACAAGTTTGGGGTGGGTTTAGGCACATGGGCCTGTGGGTTTAACCACTTGCTCAACATGGACCGGCCATCACTTCAACGAGGTTGAAGTGGCTTTGAAGTCGTCAGATAGCACCTGAATCACAGCGTTGGACAGATGCTCTCGTTGACTAAACGCCCCCGAACTATAAACCCAAGTGCGGCAAAGGGCAATCAATGGCTGTTGATTGCGTTGCATGGGCCAATGTTTGTAGCACTTTAGCCATTGGGATTGTTCGCAGCGCGGCTCATGTACGCTCCACACGGCTTTGACAATGAGGCCCATCTGCGGCCTTCTCGTTTAAATCCATCCGCGTTGTGCGAAGGAGAGGCAATCCGAGGCTCCGATGATCATATGATCTAGCAGTCGAATGTCGAGGGTTTGCAAGGCACGCTTGATTGCCTCGGTGAGTAGGCGATCTGAGTGGCTCGCTTCAATCGTCCCGGAGGGATGGTTATGAGCAAGGATTACTGCGACGGCGTTGAGTTCGAGCGCGCGCTTAGCGACTTCCCTGGGATAAACAGCGGTTTGGTTCACGGTGCCGCGAAATAGTGTTTCTGCACGGATCAGTTGGTGTTGTGCATTTAAAAAGAGAACGACAAAGCATTCAACGCTTCGATCGCTCAGCCAAATTCTCAAAAATGCCTCGAGAGCGCCTGGACTTTGAAAGCTATCAGTCGCTTGTAAGTCTTCGGCAAGGGCACGGCGAATGAGTTCACGAGTTGCCTGAAGTCGTGGCGGCGCAGCTTTAAGAAATTCACGCAAAGAACCCGCCTGATCGAGTCGCTTAGCCGCACGCTGAAGGCCGCGTCGTTTGCTTGATGGTTTTGGATGCACTTGCCTGTCATCGCCAAGGCAGGCAGCGACTAATTCGAGATCGCTAATGCTGTGAAGATCGCTATAATAATCAATTCGAGTCCTTGTCTCCGTACGTGCTGAATCGCTTAGGACATCACCCATCAGTTGATCATTAACATCACGCTTGAGCTGACTTGGAACATCGCCGATCGGTTTAGAAAAGGGTGTTTGCTTGATAACTAGTGCCATGGCATAAACTCCTTATTGAAGAAAGGGTCTGGGAACTCTTTCGGCTTCATGAGACTTAGAACGGAGGTGTGAATTGACAGTGCAGCAGCTGACCGTGCAAGAAGATTCCTTCTTAACGCTCCACTATCGAATCAGTCTGTTAAACGCAAGCGAGCCTGTCATGAGTACCTTTGGCGATCGGCCTGCCACCATTCAAATGGGCTCGGGGCAGTTCGCGCACGCTCTTGAGCGGTGCTTAATCGGGCTTAAAGAGGGTGAAAGAAGAATCTTTCACTTGGCCGATGGTGAGGCTTTTGGGCCACGAAATGCCCAGCTTTTGCAGCGACTGAAGCGTTCATTGGTCGACGAACATAGCGATCGTTCTGACCCCGTACAACCTGGCGATCTACTCGACTTTCCAAGACCCGATGGTGGACGTTATGCGGGCGTCGTCAAGGAAATGAACCATGAATTTGCCTTAATTGATTTCAATCACCCGCTCGCTGGTCAGGCGATCGACTTTGAAGTGGAGCTCATCAGTGTCCTCTGAGTCTTCAAGCCTCACAAAGCTGTCTTCCCCGAACGAAACCTTTGATGTGCTACTTGCCCAACCGAGGGGCTTTTGCGCTGGAGTGGATCGCGCAATCGACATCGTTGAGCGGGCGCTGGAGCAGTTTGGAGCGCCTATCTTCGTTCGACATGAGATCGTGCATAACCGCTTTGTCGTCGAAGGACTTCGCGAGCGCGGCGCGGTCTTTGTTGAGGCGCTCGATGAAATACCGCAGGGCAGTACGGTGGTGTTTTCGGCGCACGGCGTTTCTCGAGCAGTCAGACTTGAAGCGCAGCAGCGAGGTTTGACCATTTTCGATGCCACATGCCCGCTTGTCACCAAGGTCCACGTTGAAGTAGCGAAGATGCGTCGCGATGGTTTTGAAGTGGTGATGATTGGCCACGCCGGACACCCCGAGGTCGAAGGTACGATGGGTCAGGCTGATGCTGGGATCTATCTGGTTGAGTCGCTCGAAGATGTTCAATGCTTAATCGTGAGCAGCCCTGAGCGTGTGGCCTATGTCACTCAGACCACCTTATCGGTCGACGACTGTGCAGAGATTGTTTCAGCACTCAGACAGCGATTTCCGAGTATTAGTGAGCCTAAGAAGCAAGATATTTGTTATGCGACTCAAAATCGCCAGGACGCGGTCAAGTTCATGGCACCTAAGTCCGATCTGGTCTTGGTCGTTGGGTCGGCAAACAGCTCGAACAGCAATCGCTTGCGCGAGGTTGCCGAGAAAATGGGTTGCGAGGCTTACCTTGTCGATCGCCTTGAAGCAGTCAATCGCAGTTGGTTAAAGGGCAAAAGATGCATTGGAGTGACGGCTGGCGCCTCAGCCCCAGAGTCGCTAGTGCAAGAACTGGTTGAAGGTTTAAGGGGCCTAGGTGCTCGTGGCGTTAAAGCCCTTGAGGGCATTGAGGAGCATGTAAGCTTCCCACTACCAAAAGGATTGGGCGGATCTTCTTCACAAAGCGGTTAGAATAAAGTATTGCCGCTTTAGCTCAGTCGGTAGAGCAGCTCCTTCGTAAGGAGAAGGTCGACAGTTCGAGTCCGTCAAGCGGCACCACATCCCGTGGCCTGAACCCCTCAGGCCATTTTTTTGTGCGCCGTTTCTCCGAAAAACGCAAGTGGGCGCGCACGGGTGCGTGTGCTGGCCCTAGCGGTTTTGCGCGATCCCGGTTTGCAGCTCGGTATTTTGAACTTTTGGCAAGGTCTTCTCCTTGACGTGCAACAACGGCTTGCGCGTGAATCCTTGGGGCGAAATGAGCGAAATCAGATGTCAGCACAGTTCTGCGTCGCCTTTGTGTGCAATAGTTGCGACAAATAGTGCTACCTATGCGACAATTTGCCCATCTGATCGCTCCGAGAGGTTCCCCTGTCTGAACGCATCAATGCCCGCCTGTCGAAACACCTGGCTGAATTCGTGGATCGAATGCTCGGCGAGGAGGGTCTTTACGAAACATCCAGCGAATATGTG
>OMIE01000052.1 GCA_900299025.1 Burkholderiaceae bacterium | reverse complement strand
TGTGTCTAGAGCTGCCGATAGGCTAAACACGGGGGTGTAATCACGGCCAATGCGGATCTCACCAAAGCCACCAGCAAGAGAGACGATACTCATGCGGATGCCCTGAGAGGGAACAGCAGTCGCAGCGCCCGTGGCGTTGCTATTCATACCTACGGCAAGGTTACCCGTGCCCCCAGCGTCCATGCCAAGCTCGTAGTGGAAACCGGCAGTCATATCGCCAATTTTTTCCGTGCCACGGAAAAACAAGCGGTTCGAAGCCAATGCGCCAGCCGCGTTACCACCGGTCTGGTTAACCGTAGTTTCTGTGCCTTGCTTGGTCGTTACGCTGTTAAAACCACCGTCCATGATCCCGCCGACGGTTACCTGGGCCGAAGCAACGGCCGGTACAGCTGCTGCGATTGCAATCGCGAGAAGCGATTTCTTCATGAGTCACTCTCCTAAGTTTCTGAATCATCGGCAAGTCGCCGAACAACTCCCCGGTCTACTTGTTGCAGGGACACCTGCCCCGACCGGTCTGAAGTTGGATTGATTGTGTACCAAAGACTTCGCACATCCAAGCATTTGGGAAGAAAACCACAGGTGTACGAGCGCTTCTGTTGTAAATGAATCGCAGTGTGTTGCTCGTGGGCAACAATGTGTCTGCCTTATTACAATCGATCCCTGACATAGCGAGAAAGGACCTGCGATGCGAATGCATTCAACCTCAGACCTTTTGCTGGGCACCATTGGACGTGCGATACACACACTTTGCGCAACCCCTGCGGCAACGCGAAGTCCCGCACAGGTTCTTCAACAAACGACGGTCACGAACTCCGGTCCGCTTAGTGAGAGCGAACAGGCCAAGGCTGCTGCGTTGATGCGGGTTAATCACGTGGGGGAAGTCTGCGCCCAAGCCCTATATCAGGGCCACGCCCTATCAACCGCCGATCCTGAGCTCAAGGCATTCTTTATGGCAGCTGCTCAGGAGGAATCGGATCACTTAGCGTGGACCAAGGGGCGTCTTGACCAGCTTGGGGGTCGTGTCTCTGCCCTCAATCCGATTTGGTACGCAGGGGCGCTTGCGATTGGCTACCTATCGGGGCGCTTTGGTGATCGAGCGAGCCTCGGGTTTATGCGTGAGACCGAACGCCAGGTCGAGGCCCATCTCGATTCCCACCTTGAGGATTTGCCTGAGGCGGATCTGCTGTCCCGCCAAATTGTTCAAGCCATGAAACAGGATGAGCAAGCCCATGCCGAAGCGGCTTTCCAGCAAGGAGCAAGCCCGATACCCGAGCCGATCCAGTGGGTGATGCGCAAGAGCGCCAAGGTGATGACAAAAACGGCTTACTATCTGTAGTGTGTAGTGGTGGCTAGCGCTGATTGTTGCGGTCCTAATGCCAACGATCCCAGCGCGTGTCTTATTTCTGTCCGTACGAGCCATCGCTCAGGGTTTTAGTCGACTTCTTCGATCGTCCAGTCAATCTTGATGTTTGCAGTCTTTGCCAACATCGCAGTCGCTGAGCAATATTTATCGTGAGATAACTTGATTGCGCGCTCGACCAAATTGGCCTTCAATCCTTTGCCTGTAACAAGAAAATGCATGGTTAGCGACGTAAAGACCTTGGGGTCTGTTGCTGCGCGTTCCGCTTGAAGACTCACTTCGCAATCCCTAACGTCTTGCTGACTTTTCCTGAGAATGAGCACAACGTCATAAGCAGTGCATGCCCCCGTACCGAGCAACACCATTTCCATGGGACGTGGGGCAAGATTTCGTCCGCCGCCCTCCGGTGCACCATCCATGCTTACCAAATGCCCGCTTCCCGTTTCGGCGTGAAAACTCATCCCCGAGGGACCACCCCATCGTACAGTGCAGTGCATCGTTCGGCCTCCTAAACAAAACCTGATCATACGTCGAGCGCCTTGCCTGGATTTGTTGCAACGCAAAAACCTGAGATCAAAAGACGACTTGCCCTGCCGGTTGGTATTCATGAGCGGTTGGTCCTGACCGTCCGTTCCGGAATTAACGCCTTTGATAGCCGCCTCCATGTTTGCCTGGGCGTATGGCGAAATCCGCTTCACTTTCCATATGATGAAGACGCTTCTTACACTATGGTCTTTGCAATTGCGACCGTCGCGACCGATTTCCCTAAATATCAATAAAATTCAATCGCTTAGAATCACTCAACGGAGTGCGGCTGATGCTTTGTCGCATGCCTGAGTCACTATTGATCCACAAAAAATACGCGGTTTAGGATGTCTGTTCTTGCAATGCACAAAAAACCTTGATACATTCTGGCCATGGAAGTTGATTTTGAACTTCCGCCTCTGTCTCCTCCACCCTCCTCCTTAGGTGGATTTGGCCTGAAGCGCAAGCTTCAGGCCATTTTTTTGTCTGGTAAGTCAAACGGATTTGAATTTGTCTCCGTGATTAGCAAGCGGGCAAGCTTTGCGATTTGAGCTTACAAGGAAATCCGGATATACTGGAGAGCTTTCCTTTTAGCAGTTATCTTTTCACTCAATTTTACTTAAGGGTCCGAGATGAAGACCTTTTCTGCCAAAGCTCACGAAGTTCAGCGTGATTGGTTTGTTGTTGATGGTTCTGGCAAAGTGCTCGGCCGGCTTGCTGCTGAAATCGCTTTACGCCTGCGCGGTAAACACAAGCCTGAATTCACGCCTCATGTCGATACCGGCGACTTTATTGTTGTTGTGAACGCTTCACAAATTCGTGTCACCGGCGATAAAGCTGAGGGGAAGCGATATTTTCGCCATTCAGGTTTCCCAGGCGGCATTACCGAGACAACATTCAAAAACATGCAGTCTCGTTTTCCCGGGCGAGCGCTTGAGAAGGCAGTGAAGGGTATGTTGCCTAAAGGTCCACTCGGATATGCGATGTTGAAGAAGTTAAAAGTGTATGCCGAGGGCAGTCATCCTCATTCGGCCCAGCAGCCCAAGGTCTTGGAGATCTAATATGATTGGTGAATACAATTACGGAACCGGTCGCCGCAAGACATCAGTGGCAAGAGTATTTCTCAAGCGCGGCACCGGGAAGATTGTTATCAACGGCAAGTCGATCGATGACTACTTTGCTCGTGAGACGGGGCGGATGGTGGCAAGACAGCCTCTCGAACTCACAGCAAATGCGACGGCCTTTGACATCATGGTCAATGTCCACGGCGGTGGAGAAACTGGGCAGGCTGGCGCGGTGCGCCATGGCATTACCCGCGCCTTGATTGATTACGACGCATCGCTCAAACCGAGCTTGTCGGCTGCTGGTCTCGTCACTCGCGATGCTCGCGAAGTTGAACGTAAGAAAGTGGGTTTGCACAAGGCCCGACGGCGCAAGCAGTTCTCAAAACGCTGATCACCGGCACCCAAGAAGCGGCCTCTTCGGAGGCCGTTTTTTGTTGGCTTCGCCGCATGACCCTGATTACGATGTTGACTTGCCTGACAAGGCGCTGGGTAGCCTGTGATAATTCTTGACTGTCTTACTGCGGTTTCTCATGGAGAACAGTGATATGAATGCACTCGCTGAAATGCCAGCCCCCTTAAACTTCACCGATAGTGCCGCCAATAAGGTGCGTGAACTAATCGATGAAGAAGGAAACCCGAATTTGAAACTGAGAGTTTTCGTCCAGGGTGGCGGTTGTTCGGGCTTTCAGTACGGATTTACCTTTGACGAAGATATGGCCGAAGACGATACGCGTATGGAGAAAAACGGCGTTTCTTTGCTTATTGATGCAATGAGTTATCAATACCTGGTTGGCGCCGAAATCGACTATAAAGACGGCCTCGAGGGCGCGCAATTCGTAATCAAGAATCCTAACGCAAGCACGACTTGCGGTTGTGGTTCATCGTTTTCCGTTTGAGCTAGCTTGCGGGCCACAAGGCGCCTAGCAACTTTGCGCGTCTTGCTCCAGTCACTGTGGGTAGGCTTGCAGTCCGTCGGTTAAGAAAACAATAGCCCAACCAGGCAAAAGCACAAGCTTCAACCTGTTGAGGATCGATGTGCAATTCGCTGGTGCTAGCAACGGGTACCGCGACTAAGGAGGCGAGCGCTTCTAGAAGCAGTCCATTTTTTGCGCCTCCGCCACAGATCCAGACTTTACGGACACCCCAATCTTCGCAGGCCCTTGCAATACTCCAGGCGGTCAACTCGAGAAGGCTACGCTGCACGTCAACCGCCGCTACTGATTGGTGGATTGTCTGTAGTTTCTCCTCGACCCATGAATCATGAAACCAGTCACGCCCGGTACTCTTCGGCGCAGCCAAGGCGAAGTAGGCGTCGGCTTTAAGCGCATCGAAAAGCCCAGGGTGGATGTTCCCCTGGCACGCCCAGCGACCATCCTCATCAAATGGCATGCCAAGTGATTTGTTAATCCAGCCATCCATGAGCAAATTGCCAGGCCCTGTGTCATAGCCACGAGCCGGCTCGCCGGGTATCAAAAGGCTTATATTTGCAATGCCACCTACATTAACAACCGCGACTGGCTCATCTTCGGCAAACACTGCCTCATGAAAAGCCGGCACAAGCGGTGCCCCTTCGCCACCACAGGCAATATCAGCGGATCGGAAATCTCCAATGACATCGACTGCAATTTTTTCAGCGAGATAAGCCCCCGCGAGCAATTGCACGGTGTAGCCAAGCTTTGGTTGATGGCGTACCGTCTGACCATGGATCGCTACCGCACGTAAGCTTGATCGGTGAGGAAGCTGGCGTTCAATCAGTCGACAAACGACTTGAGCCGTTTCATCTGCGTGCTGAATCGCCACGAGTTGTGATTGATGAAGGTCGTTGAACGAAGGGCTTTGAAGCTTGGAAAGATTGGCTCTGAGCGCCTGAGAGATAGGTGACGATTCAAAATCAACCACGACAGGTTGTCCCGAGTCGCTGAAGTCGACCCAAGCAGCATCAATTGCATCAAAACTGGTGCCTGACATCACACCAATGATGGCGAAGTTACTGCGCTGGGACACCTACTCGAAGCGAGCTAGCGCTGTGGCTGGCGCTTCGTTGAGCTGAGCCTTTACCTGGCTTGTATAGGACGCGAATCGTTCCTTGTGAGCACTTGGTACGGGGATACCCCCACTTTGGAAGGCTGTTGTCATCGGGTCGACGGGTTCACCTTTAACGCGAAACTCATAGTGAAGATGCGGTCCAGTAGCCCAACCCGTGGCGCCAACTTCACCAATTGATTCTCCTTGCTGGATTGACTGCCCAACGTGCAGCCCCTCTGCAAAGCTGCTTAGGTGGGCATAGACGGTTTCGCTTTTGTCGCGATGCCGCAAGACCACCATATTGCCGTAGCCGCCATTTCTGCCCACAAAGCTAACAACGCCGTCACCCGCTGCGCGCACCCGGGTGCCGTGGGGAGCTGAGAAATCGACGCCGCGATGCGCTCTCCACTGCTGAAAAATCGGGTGTAAACGCGCTCCGCTGAAGCCCGAAGAGACACGACTAAATTCAACTGGGTTTCTCAAGAAGGCTTTCTTGAGACTTTGGCCTTTTGCATCGTAGTACGAACCGCCCTCGGCGCCATCGCCATCGGGATCAAACCAAAAAGCCTCAAGACGCCGGCCAGCGTTGAAAAACTCAATGCCAAGCACCCGACCTGGCGTGGGCGTATCTAGACCGCCAGGCTCACGAAGCGTTTCATACATGACCCTCAGTCGGTCGCCCTTTCGCAAATCACGATGAAAGTCGATATCGCCGCCGAAAATATCGGCAATTCTTGACGCAACTGCCTCGGGGATACCCACTTGGTCGGTGGCAGCAAATAGCGAGCTCTGAATTTCTGCTGCTCGCGTCTCAACGCCTTTATCGAGTGCGACAAGTTCTTCGCGCACATCGAAAGTATCACCGTCACGGACTATGACAACACGCTTAGGTGAACGTACTGAGCTCTCATCGATGCCGCCAGTTCGCAACACAAAGCGTTGGATCTTGCCGTAGCCGTCAACTTCAGCCATGGCAAGCCTTCCGGGAAGTAGCTGGAAGGACTTGCGAGCCATAGCATCTCGCTTGACGAACTCAATGAGATCTCGGTCGATCAAATCCATTCGCGCAAGCAAGGACGCCATCGATTCGCCACGCCGAATGCTTTCCACCTTGACAAGTGTTTCTTGGAAGTCAAAGACCTTCGACGCTGCTACAAGGGATTCCGCGAGCATTTGCGGCGGTGGGAGGGCTTCCTCAGAAAAGGGTGCCGTGGCGAAGGCAGTCACAGCCAGGAGCGATGCAGCGCTACCAGCGGCAAGTTGTTTGCGGCGAGCACGCGCCCACATTTCAAGGCCGAACAAATGCAAGGGCAGGCGTTCGAATTGTTGTTGAATCGGGCGAGAAATAGGCTGGACGGCGGCCGCTAGTTGCAGGCTTCGCTGGGCAATCATGTCTACCGCGCGCTCAAAGGCAGGTTTGCTAAGTTCGCCTAGCCAGTCGCTAAATTGATGACGGATTAAGCAGCAGGCGACCGCTACCCGATCTCGAAGCGCACCAACCTTAAGACTACGACGTCTTAGCGGCTCGGGCGCAAGCTGATCTTGAATCCGATCAACGGCTACGGGAGGCTTTGCATGGCCATAATGAGGCTTTGAGACAGCGACGTGGACGGCAGAGAATTGTGGAAGTGGCTCAAGATGCTTTGATTTGGTCGGCGCTTCGGCTGGCTTCAATGTTGCCGGATTCGGCTCAGTGGCTACCGAAACCTTCTCGGTCGTTGCCGAACTGGGTTCGATCGCAGATGCCGCGGATAAAAGATTGATTACCTCGGCAGGCGTTACCCTACTCGAGCCCTGCGCTTTGACCTTTCGCTCGATCCGCTTCTTTCTGCGTTGCGCCGCACTTGCCATGCGTGTTTTGCTCCCCACAAGGATAAAATGAGTCTTACAAGCCCGCCTTCAAAGCAGGGTCGAACTTTGTATTGTAATAAAGCCATCAAGTTTAGGTCAATTGCCCATGAGTTCTAGCGCTTCGTCGAAGGTCCAGAATCACCAAAGCCCCCCAGCCGGGACAGCAGACATACCCCCGGCTGCGCGCCAAGTTAGCAAGGAAGCAAGGCCTCAGGTGCTTGATGACTCGCTCAAGCCTTATCCGATTACCGCTGCAGTTGAGTCAGCCATGGCAGTGGCCAAGCGTGGTGCTGACGAGCTATTGGTTGAATCCGACTTCCTCCAAAAGCTCGCCCGATCAGAGGCGACGGGGCGAGCTTTAAGGATTAAGCTGGGACTTGACCCAACTGCCCCTGACCTGCACCTCGGACACACGGTCGTACTCAATAAGATGAGGCAATTGCAGGATCTGGGGCACACGGTGATTTTTTTGATCGGTGATTTCACCGCGATGATTGGTGACCCTTCAGGTCGCAATGCGACAAGGCCACCGCTTACGCGCGAGCAAATTGAGGCCAACGCCAAGACTTATTTCGAGCAGGCCTCGCTTGTGCTCGACGCACAAAAAACCGAGATTCGCTACAACTCCGAATGGTCAGACCCGCTTGGAGCGCGCGGGATGATCCAACTGGCCTCGCGCTACACCTTAGCAAGAATGCTCGAGCGCGACGACTTCACAAAGCGCTATAAATCTAATACGCCAATCTCAGTCCACGAACTCCTATATCCCTTAATGCAGGGCTACGACTCGGTTGCCCTAGCGTCCGACCTTGAGTTGGGCGGGACGGACCAGAAATTTAATCTGCTCGTTGGTCGCGAATTGCAGCGCGAGTATGGCCAGGAGCCGCAGTGCATTTTGACGATGCCATTACTTGAAGGACTTGATGGCGTGGAAAAAATGTCGAAATCAAAAAATAACTATGTGGGCATTACAGATTCACCCGCAGAGATGTTTGGGAAGTTGATGTCGATCTCAGACACCCTCATGTGGCGTTACTTTTTGCTGCTTTCTTCCCAATCCTTGGCGGCTATCGAAGCTTTGCGCGCAGCCTGTGCTCAAGGTCGAAACCCGAGGGATGCCAAGGTGCTATTGGCCCAGGAAATGGTCAGTCGTTTTCACAGCGCCAAGGCTGCGGAACAAGCATTAGCTGATTTTGAATCCCGCTTCCGAGACGGTGCGACCCCCGATGATTTATCCGATACCCACATTAGCCTTGACGGGGCAAGCAGTGTGGGCCTCGCTCAGGCAATCAGGGAGGCTGGTTTATGTGCTTCTTCGAGCGAGGCGATTCGAAATATCGAGCAAGGCGGGGTGCGTCTTGATGGCGAACGGATTTCGGACCGTAACCACCATATCGGTCCCGGGTGCTATGTGGTACAGGTTGGGAAGCGAAAGTTCGCCCGCCTACTCGTCGTATAAGTGCTTGCCGTAAAAGTTCATTAGTGAAAGCCCAACATGGAACTAGTCCTTATTAGACACGGTGTTACAGCCTGGAATCAGCAGCGTCGGTTTCAGGGGCAAATCGACACGCCGCTATCCGACGAAGGGCATCAGCAAGCCATGCTCACGGCAAGACACTTATCGGCGCTCAGCGAAGAGCAGCCGATTCAGGCGATTTATGCCAGCGATTTAAAGCGAGCATGGTCAACTGCCGAACCCATTGCGAGGCTACTTGGCTTGCCGATTCTCAAGCAAAGTCTCCTGCGTGAGCGTCACTACGGTGTTTTCGAGGGCAAAACCCACGATGAGTTGCAACACGAGGGCTTGCAATCTGACTATCAGCGCTGGCGCAATCGTGAGCCCGACTTTGCACTGCCACAAGGCGGTGAGTCGCTAAGGGATTTTTTTGAGCGGGCTCGACGAGCCCTGCTCACCATCGTGGCTGCTCATCAGCAAAACGAGCGTATTGTGGCGGTCACTCATGGCGGTTTTCTTGACTGCGCGTACCGCATCGCTAGCGGCGTGGATATGTCAGAAGCTCGCCAGCATCCGCTGCACAACGCAAGCCTTAACCGCATTGCCTGGGATGGCGAGCGTTTTTCAATGATCGATTGGGGCCGCATCGATCACCTGGATTCCATTGAGAGCAGGAGAGACTAAATATGTTTGAACGAAACACGGGTATTGCCCAAACCGATCCCGAACTTTGGCAGGCGATGGTCAGCGAAGACCGTCGTCAGGAAGAGCACATCGAACTCATTGCTTCTGAGAACTATGCCTCGCCAGCGGTGATGGCGGCGCAGGGTTCGCAAATGACTAATAAATACGCTGAAGGCTATCCCGGAAAGCGCTATTACGGTGGTTGCGAATTTGTCGACATTGCAGAAAACCTTGCCATTGAAAGGCTCAAGAAGCTTTACGGGGCCCACGCAGCCAACGTTCAACCCAATTCAGGCTCGCAGGCTAATCAGGCGGTTTTTATGGCGCTTGCAAAGCCCGGTGACACAATTTTGGGTATGTCCTTAGCCATGGGCGGACACCTCACACATGGATCGCCTGTCAACATGAGTGGCAAATGGTTCAAGGTTGCGTCATACGGCCTAAATGAAGCCGAAGAGATTGACTATGACGACATGGAGCGGCTAGCCCACGAGCACCGCCCTCGGATCATGATTGCCGGAGCATCGGCCTATTCGCTCCAGATCGACTGGGCCAGGTTTGCGGCAGTGGCCAAGGCAATAGGCGCAAGCTTTCTCGTCGATATGGCCCACTACTCGGGGCTCATCGCTGCAGGTGTTTATCCCAGCCCTGTGCCTCATGCAGACGTGGTCACCTCGACCACCCACAAAAGTCTGCGCGGGCCTCGAGGTGGTTTCATCCTGATGCGAGAGGACAATGAAAAGATCATCAATAGTGCGATTTTTCCGGGACTTCAGGGCGGCCCACTGATGCATGTGATCGCTGCAAAAGCGGTGGCTTTTCAAGAAGCACTCTCCCCATCGTTCAAGACGTATCAAGAGCAAGTCATCCGAAACGCCCAGGTACTTGCCGAAACCTTAGGCCGTCGGGGCTTACGCATTGTGTCGGGACGCACTGAAAGCCATGTGATGCTTGTGGACCTACGTGCCAAGCAAATTACCGGTAAGGAAGCTGAGCACTTGCTTGGGCTTGCCCATATCACCTGTAACAAGAATGCGATTCCAAACGATCCTGAAAAGCCATTTGTGACCAGTGGTATTCGACTTGGTTCGCCCGCTATGACCACCCGAGGTTTTGCCGAACCGGAGTCAGAGCAGGTTGGCCACCTGATTGCCGACGTGCTTGAGGGGAAAGGTGATGCAGCTGTTATTGAGAAAGCCCGCCATGCAGTTCATGCATTGACGGCTCGTTTTCCGGTCTATCGCTAGCTTATTCATGGGGCCACCCGGGACGGCTGCTTAAACCCTCCTCCAAGCTTTTCATGCGATGCCCATTTTGTGACGGTGCCGACACGCAGGTGATCGATACACGCACCTCGGACGAGGGCGACAGCATTAGGCGACGCAGGCGTTGTTCGCATTGTGATAAGCGCTTCACCACCTTCGAGCGGATTGAGTTAAACCTGCCTTTGGTCGTGAAAAAAAACGGTGCTCGGGTGGAGTTTGACCGTCGCAAACTCAGAGCCTCGATTGCTTTGGCTTTGCGCAAGAGGCCGATAAGCGCCGAACAGGTCGATGCAAGCTTGTTGCGTATCGAGAATCGGCTCATGAGCTTTGGCTTGCGAGAGCTTTCCAGCGATCGCATTGGTGAATTGGTCATGCGCGAGCTTCGCAAAGTAGACAAAGTCGCCTACATCCGTTTTGCTTCGGTTTATCGCAGTTTCGAAGATGTTGAGGCCTTCGCTGATGTGATTGAAGAGCTTCAACCGCGTTCAAGTGATGGCCTCGCCTCACAGCGACTCGACGATACCGATACCTGAGATTGACAATGGCTGTGCCGCTTAGGCAAAGCTGAAAGTTCAAAAGTTCAAAAGAACATGTGTTTTGAACTTGAGCATCAGTGCAAGCTTAAGTGATTGAAATGGTTAGGTAAGACCTAAAGCACCGCCCGGTAACTTGCGAATCGCTTCTCGCGATTGCAATCGCAGCAGCTGTACCGGCCGTCGCTTCGGCCCAGGTAACCGTGTTCGGCATTATGGATGGGGGCTTCAACACCACGACTGTGAAAACAGGTAGCGAAGTAACCCGTAATCAGACAGGCGGTAATGCGGCGGGCGCATTGGCTTCAAACCGTATCGGTTTCCGCGGCACCGAAAAAATTGGCGATATGACTGCTGGTTTCCATTATGAACTCGGTATGGATGCAGGTGGCACTGGTGATCTGTCGACGACTGGTGGTGTGCGCCGCAGCGTCGTGTCGTTGGCAGGTGGGTTTGGCACGGTGGAAATCGGTCGCGATTACACCCCAATCTTTAGCCTGTCTTGTACCTTAGACACGGCAGCCTGCTCCAACGTTCAAGAGGGTAAGGGTGTCTACCTCAATGGTGCGGCAGCTATCACGACCGTCCGTAACAGCGGGCAAATCATGTACACCCTTCCGACAATGGGTGGATTGACAGCAAAGATTGCGGTAACAAACCGCTCTTCCGACCCGAATACCAGCGGTGATGTCGAGTCAACAGGTGGATCGGTCGTTTACAACGCTGGTCCTCTAATGCTTGGTGTCGCCTTCAATAATCAAAAAGCCTTCTCAAGCGCGACAGCATCAGTCAAGCGTGAGGAGATGATTATTGGCGGCTCTTACATGGTCAACAAGCAGTTGAGCATTCAAGTTCAACATGGCGACCTCAAGACGGGCAGTGTCGACACCTATAAAGGTACCCAAGTTGGCGCCCGGTTCAATGTCAGCCCAACCTTGCTTGCCTTCGGTAGCGTCGGTTCCGGAGACGGTGCTGTCGGTGACTTTGAAGGCTTCAACGTTGGTATAGCCAACAGCCTGAGTAAGCGCACCCGTCTTTACGCAACCTATGGTCAAGACGAACTTAAGAAAGCCGGTAGCCCCACTCGCGAGCGCAGTCAGTTCGCGGTTGGTATCAACCACGCGTTCTAATTTGTAGACAGCCGATGGAGGTCGGTCGCATCGACCTCCAGCAAAACCTCTGCAAGCATGCTTGGTAGGGGTATTGTTGTTTCAATCAATCAGAAATAATTTTTAACCTAAATCAGGGCTTTTTCTTACGTTGACTTACTGTCAGTAGTAATCAAATACATATAATAGTAAGTTTTTTGCCACACTTTGTAGATTGCAGACAAACCGAGCAGTCTCTCCTGTGTGGCACACCTTCGTCAAATTTTGTTGTTTTTGCCCTGCCCGCCAGCCAAGCTTTTCGGGCTGGGCTTGTTTTAGCTTTAGCGTTGGGTTATGACCTTGCGCGCTGCCGCCAACGACTTAAATTTTCGTTGCGCTTTCTCAAGAAATCTGCCCATTGCCAGGACCTTCCATCGAATCCCAGGATTCCCGGAAAGTCTTTGCCTATATAAGATCCCTGCAAGTCGCTTTTGGCAGGTACGGGTTTTCTTCGGCGGGCGCTTGATTATTCGGAGTACACGCGTCGAAAAGCTCGAGTTAGCCGAGGATTTCGCAAGACGCTTTTATCTCGACCTCGATGCTGGTCATATACCGCCGTCTTATCGACTGGGTACAGGGCAGGTGGCTGCGCAGACAGTTTCATCACCCGTTGTTGTCGAGGAGGGTTTCGAAACAATTGCAAGGCAGCTTTTGCTCAGAGAAGCCGCGCGTTGTGAGCGCGGCGAACTTGCTTGGCTTAGCCACAAGGCCGATCGTATTCGGCTCGAACGTCGGGTGATTCCCTTTTTCGCCGCGTATCGAATTGCATCCATCAACCCTCGAGATATCGAAGCATTCCTACTGAGTCTCGAGGCAGAGGAACTTTCAAGTACGAGCCTGTCACTTCACTTGATGAGCTTGAGAAAGCTGATGCGTTACGCGCTAAATTTAGGCTTAATCGATGCATTGCCGATATTTCCAAAAGTCAGAATTCGGAAAAAGTCGCGGGGCGCATTTACACCAACCGAGTATGTGCGAATCTTGCGCGCTGCAAGGTCAAGGCTTGGAACACGTATCTACACGCCGTTGCAAGCATCAGCCCATCGATTGCAGCAATTGGGCGAGCATAGCGCAATGGTGTCAAAGGATTCCGAGCGGTTCTGGATCATGCCTCGGTACTGGGACATGCCACCCGATTTGCCCTGGGTCATTGCGTTTATGGTGCACAGCTTCATCAGACCTAGCGATCTCAAGACATTAAAGCATCGGCATGTTGAAGTGGTTCGTGGCGACCATCATTACCTTCGCCTAACACTGCCCGAAACCAAGGCGCACGACAAACCCATCGTTACCCTAAGACCAGCAATTCGTGTGTATCAGCAACTGTCAGCGTTTTGGGGGCCAAAAGGGCT
>OMIE01000051.1 GCA_900299025.1 Burkholderiaceae bacterium | reverse complement strand
GCGCTATTTATTGGTCAAAGTAAGATCTGAGCCATATTGCTTCGCAAAGCGGGGCAAAAAAATGGTCGGACTAAGCCGACCAAATGCACATGTTGAGAGAAGACCAAAACCATGTTGCGGAAATAATCTTAGACCGTTATCCTTATTTGAAACTTACAAGGCTGTCTTAGACGATTTGGCTGGTCCCGCAGCGCGTGTTTTGGATTCACTCCATACTGTTGTCATGCGCGTGACGTTCAGGTTGGCCAAGACAACGACGGATTAAGCCCTAGACGTTTAAGGTCGTCCTGGGTATCAAGATCAACGAGGTAGTGGTGATTCTTGCTTTCCCAGCGATGCATCACCGTGGCCTGCGTTTTAAACCAGTCTTTACCTTCAATCCAGTGTGGATCGCTAAGCATAGCCTGCAGGATGTCGTTGCTGATGATGATCGGATTGCCAGGCTTCCCATTGACCCATGGTCTGATAGCCCCGGCCCCGGCTGGCCGTTGATGATAAGCGCCAACGAGTGCTTGAAGGTCAATGGCTTGGATGAGCGCCTGATCGGCTAAAGCGATGAGGACATCTTGCCTTTGCTCAGCAAGTGCAAGCAGGCCAAGCCGTAAAGAACTTCCCTGGCCTGTCTCGGGTTTCGGATTAATAACAATCTTCAGCTGGTCGGTGATGGGTTGCATGCCGAGGCGAGCATCTTCTTGGGCTTGTTCTTGCAAGTAGGCTGCAATAGCATTTGCGTAGTAACCAAGCACAAGCACAATCGGGCCGAGCTTGACCTCATGCATGGCATACAGTAGCCGGCCCAAAAGGGGTTTGCCCTGAAAACCTATAAGAGGCTTTGGATAGCCTCCCATACGTGATCCGCTGCCCGCCGCCAGGATCACGGCGGCGATATTGGCTTGCTTCAACGCGCTGCAACCTCGGCTTGGAAACGTTCAGTTGCGGCTTCGACAGCTTTGCTGTGTACTTCAGCCAAGGCTGGTCGACTTGCGCGAGCGCGTTCGGCAGCGGCGACTGTTGAAAGTTGTCCCTGCCATTGAGGAAACACATGTCTGGCGATTAGGTCATAGCTCTTGCGGGTTGCATCGAAATTTGCCCAGTTGTGTGCAAGAAGCAAATAGGCGCCAAAGCCGCCATTACTTTGCTTCCAGAGCCTGTCGATTTGGGCGTGGACCATGTCGGGCGTGCCGATCGCACCAAATCCTGAGTCGTTGACAAAAGAGATCATTTCTTTCACGTTGTTACCAGGGACAGCCATTTGCGGGAAGGCTGCAACCGCTTGGAAATAATCAAACCATTGCTCGATGCCGTACTCGACATCGCGGTAGGCCTGCTCCATGGTCTCGGCGCAATGCACAAGTCCGACAAGTCGCCATTTGCTGCGGTCCACCTTGGTCTTGAAATGGGCCGCCTGTTTTTCCATCACATCCCAGTGCAGGGCGAGTGCATCGAATCCAGCCGCAGTCGTTGCGCCGATCGACAGCAATCCGACGCCGTGCATGCCGGCAAGCTTGGGTCCTGTAGGCGAGGCAACCGCAGGCACAGCAATATCAAACAGAGGCTGGCTGTAGGGGCGAAGATGCAGTCGCGCCTCTTGAAGGTTCCAACGCTCGTTTTTGAAGCTCACAGGTTCATCGCTTCGTAAGAGCTTCATGACCACGGCCATACCCTCTTCAAGCAGGCGTCGGGTGTCATTTTGTGTGACGCCGATCATGATGCCGTCGCTCGGCAGCGATCCAGGGCCCATACCAAGCATCACACGTCCTCGCGTGAGGTGGTCGAGTTGCACGATACGTTCAGCAACCCATAAGGGGTTGTGATAACTCATGCTGACCACGCCAGTACCAAGCTTGATGTATTTTGTGCGCTGCGAGGCAACGGCGATCAGCAACTCGGGACTGGCTGAAATTTCGCTCCCTGCTGAATGATGTTCGCCGCACCAGGCCTCATCGTAGCCACACCGATCTAACCATTGGATCAATTCCAGATCCTGTTCAAGTGCAAGTGTGGGGTTGATCCCAGGCTTATGAAATGGTGCAAGAAATATCCCGAAACGCATCCGATGGTTCATATCAATTCTCCCTAGGTTGACTGGTTGCGGGTTCGTCTAGGCAAACCTCGCAGGAGACATCCTAGTCCCACGCAGACCTCATGTCGAGCGTTCATCTCAAGATCCGCATTAAGGTGTAAAGGGACGGGCCAAGGTCTTGAGTTTTGCAAGTCAGCCCCCAATGTTTATTTCAATAAAGGATTGCCTATGCTACTTAGCTGCCCACACTGCCAGACCAAAAATCGCATCCCTGAGAGCCGCCTTGATGAGGACATGACCTGCGGCCGCTGTCGCCAACCAATCTTCGAGGGTCATGTGCTCCCGATCGGTGAAAGTGACTGGTTAGGTTTTGAACAATATAGCAAGCGGCTCATGGTGGTCGATTTTTGGGCCGAATGGTGTGGTCCTTGCAAAGCGATGGCGCCACAGTTTGAGCTCGTGGCAAGCCAATTACCTGCCATTCGCTTTGTCAAAATCAACACGGACCTGGCCCCGAAGCTGTCGGCTCGCTTTGCCATTCGAAGCATTCCCACACTCTTGTTGTGGAAGGATGGCCGCGAACTTAGCCGACAGGCAGGCGCTTTACCCGCTGGAGCGCTCAGGGCATGGATTGATAGCCAGGCATCGATGCAACGTTAACGTATTTTTCTGATTTGGATGTTGGCGCAATCGATTGAACATGCAAGTAACCCATTTCTTTCATGGCCGCGGCTGCAAGTGCGGCCCTGCCACTGGCATCTGGCAATAAGCCCTTCGACCCTGATCAGGCTGATCTGCGCTAAAGTTGGGGCTAGAAGCCTGTTAGTGAATTGAGCGCTCTTGCGTTCAACGATGGAACAGGTCCAGGTTGATTTGGATGGAGTGAGTGCCCATGGCCGTGCCTATTTCGGAAGTTCCGTTTTTTGACGGCATGTCGGGAGAGGACTTAGCCGAGGTCATGCTAGTCACCAGAACGAGAGCGTTTGTTTCCGGTGAGCAGGTTTTTGGCGAAGATGATGATCCAGATGGCATGTATGTCGTACTGTCGGGTTCGTTTCGGGTTTACGTCTTGAGTCGAAGTGGGCTCATGAGCAAGAAGGTTCTGGCTAGTCTCAAGAAAGGGGCTCATGTTGGTGAGTTTGGACTCATCGACGGCCAGCCGAGATCAGCATCGCTCGAATGCGAGGAGTCAGGTCAGCTTTTGTTCCTTCCGGCACCTGCTTTCGTTAAGGTGGTTAGCAGTCGTCCTGGCGTTGCAAAAACGGTTACAGAAAATCTTTGTCGTACCGTGGCAAGCCAGAAAGGCATGATTTATAGGACCGAAGAACTTAAGCAACGAATCCGTAGCGCTCAGATACCGCCGACGGTCGAAAACATGAAGGCGATGTGCAAAATGCTCAGAGTCAACAATTACACCATCGCGAGAAGCTAGCTTATCGCCCTAGGTTTTGCACATGAACCTTGGGTTTTTGTCCTTGGTTCCAGCGGCCAGCAAGCGAGCGTTCGATCTGCGCCGCGAGTTGTAGAAGTAAGCCATCGTTGGCCTGTTTGGCTTGTGCCTGGATGCCGAACGGAAGGCCGCTGGTTTGCTGAGCCATCGGCATTGAGATGGCAGGAATGCCGCAAAGATTGCTCAGGGGCGTAAAAGCAAAGGCCTTCCAAAGTCGGTGAAACCATGCATACACATCGGTCTCGGTGCTTGTGGTCAGCAGGTCGCGTTGACCGATTAAAGGGGTTTCCTGAGCTGTGATCGGAGTCAAAATAATGTCCCAGGACTCGAAAAATGCACCAAAACGTCGTGCTGTTGTGTTGAAAACCTCTTGCATGGCAAAACGATCGCTATAAGAAAAATCTTTTCCCGTCTCCCAAATTAATCGATTGATGGGCTCGATGTAATCGGCTGGTGGTTCTTTGAGCTGTCTCGCTTTCAAATGACCACTAATAACTTGCGCAAAATTGGAGATGTAGCAAAAAGTTTGCGCTTCAAAGGCCATTTCATAGTCGACGTCCGGCAAAGCCCAGTCGATATGGTGTCCGAGGTCTTGAAGATGCTTTGCAGAACGCTCTAATTCTTGGCAAAGGCCTGCTTCGGCAGCATAGGGCCCCCATCGGGTCGACAAGGCGATGCGTAGTCGCGGTGGATCTGCCTTGATGAGATCGCTATAGCATGTTTCGGGTTGCCAAAAAGGCATAAACTCGCCAGGCGCTCCACCTCGGCAGTGATCAATCCAAGCCGCTGTATCGCGTACGGTTCGGCTAATACATCCTTGCGTCGACACAAGGCCTGTGAGGTCTGAAAGTGCAGGTGCTATTGAAAAAACCCCGCGCGAACATTTCATACCGATATTGCCATTAAAGCCTGCGGGAATTCGGATCGATCCGCCGCCGTCGGTTGCGTGAGCCATCGGCACTGCGCCGGCTGCGACCAAGACGGTGCTTCCTGCCGAGGAGCCGCAACTGCTATAGGCGGTATCCCAAGGGTTTCTGGTGATGCAAATGGCGGGGTTTTCCGCCGAACTACACACCCCAAACTCGGGCGTACTGGTTCGTCCGATGATGTTCAAGCCTGCTGCGCGAATCTTCTGGGTGAGGAAACTATCGGCATTTGAGCGCTTACCCTGCATGAAGCGAGTTCCCATTTCCTGCAATCGTCCCTTCATTGTGGGGCCGAGATCTTTCATTAAAAATGGAACGCCCTTAAAAGCCCCCAGCGGATTCATGCCGTCAATCAGTGGGTCGTCGACTGCGTCATCGAAAACTTCTCTGGCAGCGTCCAAGCTTGGGTTTAAGGCCCGTATGGCTTCTCTCGCCTGCTGGGCAAGTTCGCGAGGGCTGAATTCACCGTTGACGACGCCCTGCGACAAGGCCATCGCATCGGCCTGAGCCCATTCCTTCCATGTCATCACAAGATTTGTCATAGATATATCGAAAAAATCGATGGAAATAATAAAAATGATTTGTTGGACCGATTAAGAGGCGGCGCTCAAACTTCGCTACGTGCTTGCTCAGAACCTGGGCAGCCTCTCCTCCTCAACAACACATTTAAGGACACCAACATGTCAATCATCAATAGCGAAGTCAAGCCATTTAAAGCAACCGCCTACCATCATGGAAAGTTCGTCGAAGTCAGCGAACAAAGTCTCAAAGGTAAATGGTCGATTGTTTTCTTTTATCCCGCGGACTTTACCTTTGTTTGTCCTACTGAACTGGGCGATCTCGCAGATCACTATGACACCTTCAAATCCTTGGGCGTTGAAATCTATGCCGTATCGACCGATACCCACTTCACGCACAAAGCCTGGCATGACGCCTCCGAAACAATCGCTAAGGTACGTTACCCCTTAGTCGGCGATCCAACGGGTCGTATCACAAGGAACTTCGGGGTCATGATCGAAGAGGAAGGATTGGCTTTACGGGGCAGCTTTTTGATCAATCCCGAGGGCATTATCAAACTTTGCGAAGTCCATGATAACGGCATTGGTCGTGACGCCAAGGAGTTGTTGCGCAAGGTTCAGGCGGCTCAATATGTAGCAGCTCATCCGGGCGAAGTCTGCCCCGCCAAGTGGACGCCTGGCGCTGAAACCCTCGAGCCAAGCCTTGACCTGGTTGGCAAGATCTAAGCGCGTCGCCGGCATTACGCATCAGGCTTGAACGTACATGCGGTCTGCGGTCAAGTCTGAGGCCTGGAAAAGTACATCATAACTTTTCGAAAAGGATAAAGAAATGATCACACAATCGATGTTAGAAAAAGTCAAACAGCATTTGCAGTCGATCAAAAACCCTGTCGCTATTGAAGCGAGTCTTGATGAGACTGCTGCGAGCAATCAACTGAAGCAACTCTTACAAGCCCTTCAATCGAGTTCAGACAAGATTCGCTTGTCCTTTGATGGCAGCGACATACGTAAACCCTCGTTTTCGATTCGACAAGATGCGATGGCTGGTGAGAATGCTTTAGAGCAAGCACTAAGTTTTGCAGCTATTCCGCTTGGCCATGAGTTCTCCTCGCTAGTGCTTGCCTTGCTATGGGCGGGTGCGCATCCGCCCAAAGTTGCTGAATCACAGCTCGCACAGATTAAATCCTTAAAGGGCAGCTTTCGCTTTGAGGTGTACATGTCACTTTCATGCCATAACTGTCCGGATGTGGTGCAGGCACTGAGCTTGATGGCCTTAATCAATCCTGCGGTTAAGACTGTTGTGATTGATGGCGCACTTTTTCAAGGTGAAGTCGATGAGCGAAAAATTATGGCAGTCCCGTCCATTTATTTGAACGGTGAGTTTTTTGGTTCGGGCAGGATGGGCCTCAGCGAAATCCTCGCTAAATTAGATCAAAGTCTGCCCGCTGAGCAGGCCATAGGCTTGTCAAAGCGAGAAGCCTACGACTTGCTAGTAATTGGCGGTGGCCCTGCGGGCGTTTCAGCGGCTATTTATGCTGCTCGTAAAGGCATTCGAACAGGCCTGGTCGCCGATCGTCTGGGTGGTCAATTAAACGACACCATGGCGATTGAAAACTTTATATCCCTGCCATTGACTGATGGGCCAAAACTCTCTTCGGCGCTTGAGCATCATTTGAAAACTTACGATATTGATCTGATAACCATGCAACGTGTCAAAAAGCTCCGACCGACCGATAAAGGGGAAGGTTTGGTGCAAATTGACTTAGAAAGTGGCGCACAGCTAGAAGCCAGATCCCTTGTGATTAGTACCGGGGCACGTTGGCGGCAATTGGGTATTCCTGGCGAAGAGCGTTATCGAAATAAGGGTGTTGCCTATTGCCCGCATTGCGACGGCCCACTTTATAAGGGCAAGCGTGTTGCAGTGGTTGGTGGTGGAAACTCTGGCGTCGAAGCTGCGATTGACCTTGCAGGGCTGGCATCGCAGGTGACCTTATTGGAGTTTGCACCGAATCTCAAAGCCGATGCAGTGCTGATTGAAAAACTCAGTTCGTTACATAATGTCGAGGTAGTCACTGGCGCAATGACCCGGGCCATTGAGGGTGACGACGGTGTTGTTTCCGCCTTGACTTACATAGATCAGCGCGATGGCACTGAACACCGTTTGGCCTTGGAGGGCGTGTTCGTTCAGATTGGTCTAGTTCCTAATACAGAATGGCTTAAAGGCACGCTTGAGCTGAATGCCCAAGGCGAAATCATCGTTGACGCGAAAGGACAAACGAGTCTGAAGGGAGTATTTGCCGCCGGGGATGTGACCACAACGCCATTTAAGCAAATTATCATCGCAGCAGGTGATGGTGCGAAAGCAGCCCTAGGCGCATTCGACGATCTGATCCGTAGAATGCCTCAACATGGGGATTCGTCGTTTGCGAATAAGAACATCCAAGGCACAAACGAAGCGTCGAAGCCTAGGGATGACGCACTTGAACTTCGAAACGCGGCCTAGTGAGCTAGCTCGCTTAGCGATCACGCTTTTCAGCGGCGTGGTAGCCGGCTTCTAGGCGATCAACAAGGTCTTTAACTGACTCTGCCCGGCAATATCGGTAGCCAGTACCCGCCCACAAGCTTTGATACTCTGGGTTGCCGATTTGGGCGCTGCGCTGACGCAGCGCCCCTGTCAGACTGTTTTGCTGAGGAAAGGCGAGTACGGGGCTATCTTTCATCGCCTCAGTAAATCGATTACTAAGCCCTCTCGCGTAGCGTCCCGAAAACGCCTTGGTGAAGACGGTTCCACGGTGAGGCTCTTGGGTAAGTAGTTGCTTGTGTTCCTTGCTTGCCCCGCTTTCATGGCAAGCAAGAAAGGCGGTACCCATTTGAACCGCGCAAGCACCTCGGCGAAGCGCTTCGCGAATGGCTCCTCCTTGCATTATTCCGCCGGCAGCGACGACTGGCAACTTGACTCGTTTTGCCATCGCTTCGACGAGATCGAGCGTTGGCAAACCATCTAACGGATCACTCAATGTCTCTGGGTCAAAATAACCTCGATGCCCTCCGGCTTCGATACCCTGAGCAATGATGGCCGACGCTCCGCTTTGGTCGATTGCCAAAGCCTCATCAATTGAGCTTGCTGTAATCAGAACAGGGATTTGTAATTGTTGCGCTTTTTTGAACACCCAACTCGGTGGTAAGCCGAAGTGAAAACTTAAAAGATCAGGCGGTGACGTCCACAGCGTATCGAGCTGAGCTTCGAGCGAAGGAAAAAAGGGCGGGGTAAAGAGCTTTTTCGCAGAATCGTCAAAAAACGCTTTTGCAGCAGCTTGAGAATACTTTTGCTCGGGATCTTCAAAAAGCTTTTGTCCGTCACTCTCGTTTTCGGCTGATTGCTCCAAACAGGCAAGTCTTTGCAAAGCAAGAACCGCTTCATCGAGGTCGGCCTTTGCGGGGGCTTCAAGTGGGTTGAACATAAAGAAATTAGCATTGACTGGACCCTTGTGAATGCTGCGTACCTTACTCAACTCATCAACGATAGTCTCGGGCTTGCTATATGCAAAGCCAAAGCTTCCAATCAACCCTTCTTTTAGAACACTCCCAACGAATTCAACACTGCAGGGGCCGCCAGCCATCGGTGCTTGAATAATCGGTAATCGAAGTTTTTCGACGATTGATCTAAAAAGCAGATCTGACATCGCTATGAACCCTCGCGAAGCAGGTGCTTAGCAAGAGCCCGATAGGCGGGTAGCGAATGCGGATCGATTTGCACATTGGCTGCAATTGGGTGACTCGCAAAACGCGCTATGACCATTTCCGCTTTTGGATCGATATAAATAGTTTGACCATGTACGCCTCGCGCAGTGAAGACCTCATGATCATCATGGGCGTGCCACCACATGTAGCCGTAGCTCCATCCGGGCAAACTTGTATAGCCGGCAGGCTTAAACTTTGCCTGGTCACCGCCCTTGCAAATCGCGTTGACGACTGACTTCGGAATAATTTGCTGATTTGCCTGTTTACCTCCCATACGCATGATTTCACCAAACCGAGCAAGGTCACGTAAGACTGCGAGCAGGCCACCGCCAGCAAATTCAAATCCTAATGTATCAATTTGCATGGCCGCGTCTCGTTCTGCGCCCATGGGCTGCCAAATACGTTCCGAAATCATATCGCTCAAAGATTGATTCGCAACACGTTTGAGTATCCAGCTCAAAACATCTGTATTCGGTGTGCGATAGGCGAATTGCTCGCCATGAATGCCAGATTGAACAACAGTTTGCAGGTAGTCAGTAAAGCTCCCTGGTCCTTGATCGTTCGCTGAGCGAGGAAATACACCGCCTGCTTTTAAGTGCTTCCAAATATCTGCTTCAGGATTTGCATAGGTTTCGTCGTAACGAATTGCCGTGGTCATATGCAAGACTTGCTCGACGCTCGCATGGGCAAATCCGCTGTGCGCGAGCTCGGGAACCCATTCAACGACTGGCGTCTTTGGGTCGAGTCGCCCATCGTCGATCAGCCAGGCAGCCAAGGTACCCACAAAGGACTTGGTCACCGAGGCACATAAGTGATGCCCTCGATCCCTTAGCGCACCGAAATACCTCTCATAGATGCACTTGCCGCGATGAAGCACGACAATGCCATCCGTGAAATTCTTCTCGAGCGATTGCTCCCATCGCATGGGCTCGTGAGAGCCCGTAGGTGTGAAGGAGATCGCATCCAAATCATCTCTTAAGTCTAGATCGATGTGCCGCACCGGGCCAGTCCCACGGTCGATCGGCCTTGTGGGATAGAGTTCTTGATAGTGGGAAAAGGACCAACGAATTTGCGGGAAACGGTAAGCACTCGCATCGCTGACTAAGATCCTTTTCTCAACAGGTGGTGGATAAGCATTCATCCAGCCTAATCTGGTTGGATCACTGCTACGGGCATCGTGCATTAGCAAGTCCAAGTGGTTTCGCGATTCGCCTCTCGCAGGGCATATGGGCGACTGGTCATTGGTCCTGGGCGCCTGATTGAGGATGTCGATTGCGGCGCGCTACCCAAAACACCGCACCGTCTGGCCCGTAACGTTCAGCGTGTGGAAGCTCGTGATCAACCTCAAAGCGACTTCCAGGTCCAAGCTCCTGCGACCTGCCGTCTAAGTCAAGCCACATACTGCCCTCGACGACAAGGGCCTGGACCGCAAAGGAATGGGTATGGATATCGAGAAAGACACCTGGATCCCAGCGCCGCTTTAGTACTTCATCAAAGCCAAGATGCTTCGCTTGTTCACCAAATCGAGCAAAGCCGGCCTCACTAAAGTCGCTAATGCCATCGGCTGCATGTTGAATCGTTGTGCCTTTGATATCCATAAGGATCGTATCCCATCTGAGCTAGGTGGCTTGACTGGTGCCAAAGCTTAACTTTTGATCAATTGTGCCTGTGCGCGAGCAAGTTGTTCTTCCAGGAGTTTTACATTGCAAACACATCCGATTGAAAAGGCGACAAGTTTGTTATAAGTGTAGTGGACATGCCGATAAATCAGTTCGCCTTCATTAACGTCGCGAATCATGTCCAGGCAGTTGTGTGCACTGTTGACAATGCTATCGAGGTCGTCGGCGGGGAACAGTTCTGAGCCGTAGGGAATCAAGACCTTGTTTGGGTACCTTAAAAGTAGGCATACCAGATGATCGCCTTCGATAGCACCCTGCATTGCTTGTCGCAGTTGCGACAGATTTTCCTCGGTCAGGCTTTGTACGTCATCGTCATAAGTGAGATTGACACGCTGAACCCGAGTGAGGAACTGCTCGAAAAAGGAGCCGTGGGTGAAGGGTTCGAGGATGACTATGAGCGATTGGCGCTCGTCTTCGTCAGGATTAATGTCGTCATTAATTTGCATCACAATGACAATCCTAATCCAGTGCGGACTTAGCCGCAAATTTGTCCTGTTTTAAGGCGACCTTGCTCCTCCTTCACTCATCCCCCGGAATCCGGCTGCTATGAAGACTGGCCGGAGTACCTCGTTTTCGTAGTC
>OMIE01000050.1 GCA_900299025.1 Burkholderiaceae bacterium | reverse complement strand
TGAAGATGACGGTGGCCTTGATTGCGCCGATTGCGATGGAGCAGGGATTGCGCTTTGCGATTCGTGAGGGTGGTCGCACCGTCGGTGCAGGCGTCGTCGCTAAAATCCTCGATTGATCGGTTAGGTAAAGTCTTTACGATCCATTGATTGCGGCTAAATGTCATCGTGATCAATGAATTGGTCAATGTTTACCGGAGCGTTCTTTCCATGGGCCGTCGCTTCGTCGGCCTATGTCTATCAAGTGGCGTGATCCGGCGCGCCACTTATCGTTCTTTGGAGCCAAGTCATGCAAAGTCAAAAAATCAGAATTCGCCTTAAGGCCTTTGATTACAAGTTAATTGATCAGTCGGCAGCAGAAATTGTCGATACAGCCAAGCGCACGGGCGCAGTGGTCAGAGGCCCTGTTCCCTTGCCCACACGCTTTCAGCGCTTTGATGTGTTGCGCTCGCCACATGTCAACAAAACGTCTCGCGATCAGTTTGAGATCCGAACCCATCAGCGACTCATGGATATCATTGATCCTACGGACAAGACAGTCGATGCGCTGATGAAGCTTGATCTACCGGCGGGTGTCGATGTGGAAATCAAACTACAGTAGTTGAGACCCAGTCAGCCTAATTTGTAGGCGAGAAGATTTTCACTTATACTTGAGAGCTTTCTCCCGAAACGTTCGCGGATCGGGAGAGCTAGTGCCACTAACATAAAAATTGTGGCGCGACGCACCAACCACTAGCGCCTGACCAA
The DNA here is from genome assembly GCA_900299025.1 of Burkholderiaceae bacterium. Classification (GTDB taxonomy): domain Bacteria; phylum Pseudomonadota; class Gammaproteobacteria; order Burkholderiales; family Burkholderiaceae_E; genus UBA3064. The sequence goes on along the minus strand of OMIE01000050.1, from coordinate 23,895 downwards.
TCGAAGTCAGGGATGGAGAAACAACATGAGCTTGGGCCTTTTGGGTCGCAAGGTCGGCATGATGCGCATTTTTACGGATGACGGAGATTCCGTTCCTGTAACAGTGCTTGATGTGTCGAATAATCGCGTGACCCAGATCAAAACCGTCGAGACCGACGGCTATAGCGCAGTGCAAGTCGCCTTTGGCGATCGCCGCGCTTCTCGTGTCAACAAAGCGGCGGCCGGCCACTTCGCAAAAGCTGGAGTGACTGCCGCTCGGGTGTTGCGTGAGTTCCACCTTCCGGCTGATCAGGTCTCGGCAATGAGTGCGGGATCGGTGCTTGGCTTGGACCTTTTTCAAGTGGGGCAAAAAGTCGACGTCGCCGGGACCTCGATCGGCAAGGGCTTTGCGGGAACGATCAAACGCCACAATTTCTCCTCGCAGCGTGCCTCGCATGGTAATTCGCGATCGCATCGTGTTCCGGGTTCTATTGGTATGGCGCAAGATCCAGGCCGCGTATTTCCTGGCAAACGCATGTCTGGCCATCTTGGTGCGGTAGCAACGACCGTTCAAAACCTTGAGATTGCTCGGGTTGATGCTGGGCGAGGCTTGCTGATGGTCAAAGGTGCGGTTCCGGGTGCTAAGGGCGGTGATGTGGTTGTAACGCCTGCCGTGAAACTAGCCCCTGCGGCCAAAGCCTAAGGAGCGCATGCATGGAACTTAAGTTGCTCAATGAGCAGGGGCAGGCCTCAGGAAATGTTGCTGCTCCCGATACGATCTTCGCTCGAGATTTTAATGAACCGCTCATTCACCAGGTTGTCGTGGCCTACCAGGCAAACGCAAGAAGTGCGAATCGGGCGCAAAAGGATCGCTCCGAAGTCAGGCACTCGACGAAAAAGCCCTGGCGGCAAAAGGGCACGGGGCGGGCTCGTGCAGGGATGACCTCGAGTCCGCTCTGGCGCGGAGGTGGCCGGACATTTCCGAACTCGCCTGAGGAAAACTACACGCAAAAAGTCAACAAGAAGATGTTTCGTGCTGGGATTTGCTCGATTCTTTCGCAACTTGTTCGCGAAGACCGGGTTGCCGTGGTTGACCAGTTCTCTGTTGAGGCGCCTAAGACGAAACTACTTGCACAAAAGCTTAAGGGCATGGGCCTTGATTCGGTGCTTGTCATTGCAGATAGTCCAGATGACAACCTGCTTTTAGCAGCAAGAAATCTCGCCAATGTGCTGGTTCTCGAGCCAAAACACGCTGACCCAGTGGCGCTGATCCATTACAAAAAAGTGCTGATTACCAAGCAAGCGTTGGCTAAAGTCGAGGAGATGCTCGGATGAACCAGGAACGCCTCATGAAAGTCCTGCTCTCGCCGATCGTCTCGGAAAAGAGCACGCAGCTGGCCGAAAAGCGCAATCAAGTCGCGTTTCGGGTGATGGAGGATGCTACAAAGTCCGAGGTGAAAGCGGCCGTCGAACTCCTCTTTAAGGTTGAGGTCGATGCTGTTCAAGTCCTAAATCTACCTGGCAAGTCTAAGCGCTTTGGTCGTTTCGTCGGGAAGCGCCGAAATACCCGTAAAGCCTATGTTTGCTTGAAGGCCGGTCAGGAAATTAACTTTGCGGAGGTCGCGTAATCATGACTATTGTCAAAGTTAAACCTACTTCCGCTGGCCGTCGCGGAATGGTCAAAATTGTGACGCCTGGCCTACATAAAGGAAAGCCAGTCGCAGCACTTACCGAAAGTAATAAGCGAGGATCTGGTCGTAACAACAACGGCCACATCACAACCAGGCACCGTGGCGGTGGGCATAAGGCTCACTATCGAGTCGTCGATTTCCGTCGCGATAAGGATGGGATTGCCGCAAAGGTTGAGCGGCTCGAATACGATCCCAATCGCAGCGCGCACTTAGCGCTACTCTGTTACGCCGATGGAGAGCGCCGATATATTCTTGCGCCTCGCGGGGTTCAGGCCGGCGATCAGTTGATGAGCGGATCGCAGGCTCCGATTCGCGCAGGCAATTCGATGCCCATACGCAATATCCCCGTGGGCTCCACAATCCATTGTATTGAGATGCTTCCTGGTAAAGGTGCGCAAGTGGCGCGATCGGCGGGAACTTCCGCGCGCTTGTTGGCCCGCGAAGGTACATACGCACAGGTCCGTCTTCGGTCAGGTGAAGTTCGGCGCGTCCACATTGAGTGTCGCGCAACCTTGGGAGAAGTGGGCAACGAAGAGCACAGCCTGCGGAAACTGGGTAAGGCAGGGGCTACACGTTGGCGTGGCATTCGGCCAACGGTCCGTGGTGAAACGATGAACCCTGTTGACCACCCGCATGGTGGTCGGACACGTGGTAACCGACATGCTGTGTCCCCCTGGGGTCAACCGACCAAGGGCTACAAGACCCGTCGCAATAAGCGCACCGATTCCATGATCGTGCAGCGGCGCGGCAAGTAAAACGAACACCCGAGAAAACGATGGCACGTTCAGTCAAAAAAGGGCCTTTCGTCGACGCCCACTTGCTCAAGAAAGTCGATGCTGCGGTTGCTGGAAAAGACAAAAAACCAATCAAAACTTGGTCTCGTCGATCCACGGTCATTCCTGACTTTGTTGGGCTAACCATCGCAGTTCACAACGGACGTCAGCACGTCCCCGTGTTTGTTAATGAGAACATGGTGGGTCATAAGCTGGGCGAGTTCGCGCTGACACGGACCTTCAAAGGTCATGCGGCAGATAAAAAAGCCAAGCGTTAGGAGTTCGGAAGATGCAAACACAAGCCATTCTTCGCGGTGTTCGTCTGTCGGCTCAGAAGGGGCGCTTAATGGCAGACTTGATCCGCGGCAAGCCCGTTGAACAGGCGCTGAATACCTTACAGTTCGCGCCGCAAAAGTCAGCCAAGATTCTGCGTAAAGTGCTCGAGTCGGCAATTGCCAACGCTGAGCATAATGACGGTGCTGATGTCGATGAACTCAAAGTAACCACGGTGCATGTCGAGAAAGGTGCCTCGCTCAGGCGCTTCGATGCGCGTGCCAAGGGTCGAGGCGTTCGGATCGAGAAGCAGACCTGCCATATTTATATCACCGTGGGCAACTAAGAGGAAAGCCATGGGACAAAAGATTCATCCAACCGGTTTTCGCCTTTCGGTGAGCCGTGACTGGTCGTCGCGCTGGTACGCCAATTCGCGTAACTATCCAGTCATGCTCAATGAAGATCTTCGCGTGCGCGAGTATCTCGGTCGACGCTTGAAAGGTGCGTCCGTGGGTCGTATAGTGATTGAGCGGCCTGCGAGAAACGCCCGAATTACCATTTACTCAGCACGACCTGGTGTGGTAATCGGCAAGAAAGGTGAGGATATCGAGCAGTTAAAGTCCGATCTTCAAAAGCTGATGGGTGTGCCTGTACACGTCAACATTGAGGAGATTCGGAAGCCTGAAATTGATGCGCAATTGATTGCTGACTCGATCACCCAACAGCTCGAACGCCGAATTATGTTCCGCCGCGCCATGAAGCGTGCGATGCAAAACGCTATGCGGCTTGGGGCGCAAGGCATCAAGATAATGAGCGCTGGGCGCTTAAACGGGATTGAAATTGCCAGAACCGAATGGTACAGAGAGGGCCGAGTTCCTTTGCATACCCTTAGGGCTGATATCCAGTACGGCTTTTCAACCGCTACCACCACTTACGGCATTATCGGGGTAAAGGTCTGGGTGTACAAGGGTGACACCTTGGGTAGGAGCGATTTGCAAGCGGCTGCTGATAAGGATGCACCGATGGAGCGCGAAGAGCGCAAGCCACGCAAGCCACCAGGCTCTCGCCCTGGCGGAGCGCCAGGTGCGCGTCCACCTAGGCGCAGAGCAGACGCACCTGAAGGTGCGCCGGTCGAAGCAAAAGCTGATGCGGCCAAGGCGAGCGTTAAGCGGGTTCGTCGAACCCCTGTTGCAGGCGATAAGCCCGCTGAATGATACGGCTGGGGATTTAAATCATGCTGCAACCATCACGAAGAAAATATCGTAAAGAGCAAAAGGGCCGCAACAAGGGTTTGGCTACCCGTGGAGCGAGCGTGTCCTTTGGTGAGTTTGGGCTTAAGGCGACGGCTCGCGGTCGCCTTACCGCCCGCCAAATTGAGGCTGCTCGCCGGGCAATGACCCGGCATATCAAGCGCGGTGGCCGGGTTTGGATTCGGATCTTTCCTGACAAGCCAATTTCCAAGAAGCCTGCAGAGGTTCGTATGGGCAACGGCAAAGGCAACCCCGAGTACTACGTTGCTGAAATCCAGCCGGGCAAAGTGCTCTACGAGATGGATGGGGTCAACGAGCAACTAGCGAGAGAAGCTTTTGCGCTTGCGGCGGCGAAGTTGCCTTTGTCCACCGTCTTTGTCACCCGCATGGTTGGCGCTTAAGCGACGCTTGGCCTAGGAGAAATGCGATGAAAGCAAGTGAACTGCGCTCGAAGGATCAAGCGGCCCTTCAGAGTGAGTTAAATGATTTACTAAAAGCCCATTTTTCGTTGCGTATGCAGCACGGTACGCAACAATTGGGTAACACGAGCCAACTTGGCAAAGTCAAGCGAGATATCGCTAGGGTGAAGACGATCATGCGTGAAAAGGTAGCTCAATCATGAACCAAGTGGGTCAGAACCCGGCAGCCATTGAGGCTGTAGTGACAAAGGGTGTAAAGCGCAGCCTTGTTGGGCGTGTTACTTCGAACAAGATGATGAAGACGGTTACGGTGCTCATCGAGCGCAGAGAGAAGCACCCTCTCTACGGCAAATATATGGTGCAATCCAAGAAGGTTCATGCTCATACCGAAGAGGCGGTGGCTGAGGGTGACTTGGTTGAGGTTCAAGAGTGCCGGCCGATATCGAAGACCAAGACTTGGACAGTGGTGCGGGTGATCGAAAGAGCCGCTTAGCACTCAAACTGTCGCTGAGGTGGCGCCGAGTTGTTGACTAACATCAGGCGGCCTGATATGATCGATGGCTTGGTGGAAGATTTTACAAAAAGGTTTTACAAAACCCAAACAAGTAAAGCACCAAAGTCAGTTACGTGGGGCGAAATACTCAAAAAATACGAAAGTTTATGAGAGTAATGCGTCCTAGTTTATTGGTAGTTTAACCCGTTCTAGGGGCCAAGACTGTCCGGCTCAAAGCGTCTTGAAAAGAAGCTAGTTCTTCAAGGGGCTTAGATGGAAAGAAAATTCGTGCCAAAACCTGGTGCTGATGATCTGACCTCCGGTACAAGTTGGAGTGGGAAATCATGATTCAAACAGAGTCCAGATTAGGTGTTGCTGATAACACGGGTGCACGCTCGGTGATGTGCATTAAGGTGCTTGGAGGTTCCAAGCGCCGCTATGCAGGCATTGGTGACATCATCAAAGTATCGGTGAAAGAGGCGCAGCCTCGTGGCCGGGTTAAGAAAGGCGAGATCTACAACGCTGTTGTGGTTCGCACCGCTAAAGGCGTGCGCCGTGCCGATGGTTCGCTTGTGAAGTTTGACGATAACGCGGCGGTCTTGCTCAACAACAAGCTTGAACCGATCGGGACCCGTATTTTCGGGCCTGTTACGCGCGAACTCCGCACGGAGCGCTTTATGAAGATTGTATCGCTCGCACCCGAAGTGCTCTGAGCGGCGTTGAGGAGTTAGCCAAATGCAAAAGATTCGTAAAGGCGACGAAGTTGTTGTTATCACCGGACGCGATAAGGGCAAACGGGGAACGGTACTGCGGCGCATCGATGAGCAGCAAATTTTGGTAGAGGGTGTACATGTGGTTAAAAAGCATGTCCGCCCCAACCCCATGAAGGGCGAGACTGGAGGGATTGTTGACAAGACCATGCCCATCAACCGCTCCAACGTCATGCTCTTCAACCCAGCAACCGGCAAGGGTGACCGCGTCGGTATCCGAATACTAGAAGACGGTACCAAGGTACGGTTTTTCAAGTCCAATGGCGAGCAGGTCAAGGCCTGATCGAGCGGCGATGTCTGTAGGCTCGGCAAGCGGCTTAAGTGACCGACATCAGGCGACTTCAAGAGAAGAAAATCATGGCACGTTTCCAACAGTTATATAGAGAGCAGGTCGTACCGAGCCTGATGACGCAGTTCGGTTACAAATCGGTAATGCAAGTTCCGCGAATCACAAAGATCACTCTAAATATGGGTGTATCAGAGGCTGTAGCCGACAAAAAAGTGCTTGACCACGCAGTTGGTGATTTAACGAAGATTGCCGGTCAAAAGCCCGTCATAACGAAGGCAAAGAAGGCTATTGCAGGATTCAAGATCCGGCAGGGCTACCCGATTGGCACCATGGTCACGCTGCGCGGCGAGCGTATGTTTGAATTTCTTGACCGTCTTGTCACGGTTGCGTTGCCTAGGGTTCGTGATTTCCGTGGTGTTTCCGCCAAAGCCTTCGATGGGCGGGGTAATTACAACATCGGGGTTAAAGAGCAAATCATCTTTCCAGAAATCGAATACGACAAGATTGATGCAATCCGTGGTTTAAATATATCGATCACTACGACTGCCAAATCCGACGATGAGGCGAAGGCTCTACTCGCTGCCTTCCGTTTCCCATTCCGCAACTGAGGTGATGCTGTGGCGAAATTATCTGTAATTAATCGAAACTTGAAGCGCGAAGCCTTGGTTAAGAAGTACGCCGCCAAGCGGGCTGCGCTGAAAGCCATCATCGACGACACCAGCCGTTCTGACGAGGACCGTTACGAGGCCAGGCTTGCCATTCAGCAATTGCCGCGCAATGCCAACCCGACGCGCTTACGTAGTCGTTGTGAAATCACAGGTCGTCCCCGTGGTGTGTATAGCAAGTTCGGTCTCGGTCGCAACAAGCTGCGTGAAGTGGTGATGCGTGGTGAAGTTCCCGGGATGGTCAAGGCTAGTTGGTAGGACATTGCCAGCGGGTTCTGCAGGCAAGACATTGTTGATACACCCGATGCAAATCGGATTTGTTTAGAGTATAGGAAAAGGAATATTCCATGAGCATGAGCGATCCTATCGCGGACATGTTCACACGTATCCGCAACGCGCAACGCGTTGAAAAAGGTGCGGTGACCATGCCCTCGTCCAAGCTCAAGGTGGCCATTGCCCAAGTGTTGAAGGAAGAAGGCTACATCGATAGTTTTCAGGTCGCGCATCAGGGGGCAAAGTCCCAGTTGCACGTTAACTTGAAGTACTACGCCGGGCGTCCGGTTATCGAACGCCTCGAGCGCGTCTCTAAGCCGGGACTTCGGGTCTACCGGGGCAAAGAAGCCCTGCCCAAGGTTATGGATGGACTTGGCGTAGCAATTGTCTCAACCCCGCGCGGTGTGATGACAGACCGGCGCGCACGGGCCAGTGGCGTCGGTGGCGAAGTGCTCGCCTACGTGGCCTAAGGGAGAAGCTTATGTCACGTGTTGCACGTATGCCCGTTGCCATTCCCTCCGGTGTGGAGGTCCAGCTTGATGACGCCTCGATTTCGGTAAAAGGCGCACTCGGTACGCTGAGCCTTCGAATCAACCCGCTCGTTCGTCTGGTTCGTGAGGGTAATGAATTGTTTTCCAGGGCTGTAAATGATTCGAAGGAATCGGGAGCCATGTCGGGTACCTTCCGGATGCTGGTAGCCAATATGATTCATGGTGTCAGCAAAGGCTGGGAGAAGAAGCTCAATCTCGTGGGCGTTGGTTACAGAGCCCAAGCTCAGGGAAGCAGCCTCAACTTATCGCTCGGTTTTTCTCACCCTGTGGTTTATCAGTTGCCTGCTGGCATCAAGGCTGAAACGCCAACGCAGACCGAGATCTTGATCAAAGGCGCCGATCGACAGCGCGTCGGGCAAGTTGCTGCTGAGGTTAGAGCTTATCGTCCTCCTGAGCCCTACAAGGGTAAGGGTGTCCGCTACGCCGATGAGGTCGTGGTGATCAAGGAAACCAAGAAGAAGTAACCGGAGCGGATCATGAACACAACCAAAAAAGCATCGAGGATGCGCCGTTCGCGCCAGACACGCTTGAAGATTCGGCAGTTACTTGCCAATCGCCTTACGGTATTTCGCTCGAATTTGCATATTTACGCCAGTATCACCGATGCGCACGGTGCCAAGGTGCTTGCTTCTGCTTCAACGGTGGAGCCAGCAATTAGGGCGCAGCTGGGTGGCGCAAGTGGTAAGGGTGGCAATGTTTCAGCGGCTGCACTCGTCGGTAAGTCGATCGCAGAAAAGGCAATTGCTGCAGGTATTGCATCGGTTGCGTTTGATCGCAGCGGCTTTCAGTACCACGGTCGCGTCAAGGCACTTGCAGAAGCTGCTCGTGAAGCAGGTCTGCAGTTCTAGGACTTTGACCTGAACCTGGACTTTATTTTTAGAACAAACGGATTGTAAGCAATGGCCAAGATTGTTCCCAAAGTTGGTGGCGGTGAAGATCGTGAAGACGGACTTCGCGAGAAGATGATCGGGGTGAACCGTGTGACAAAGGTTGTCAAAGGCGGACGTATCCTCGGATTTGCCGCGCTCACAGTCGTCGGTGATGGCGATGGCCGCATTGGTATGGGTAAGGGCAAGGCACGCGAAGTGCCGGTCGCAGTGCAAAAGGCCATGGATGAGGCAAGACGCAGAATGATCCGTGTTTCGCTGCGCAATGGCACTTTGCACCATGTTGTGACCGGAAAACATGGCGCCTCGACGGTTTATTTGTCGCCGGCAGCTGAAGGTACCGGCATTATTGCCGGCGGTCCGATGCGTGCTGTGTTCGAGGTGGTCGGGGTCACGAACGTAGTTGCCAAAGCACTTGGCTCAACCAACCCTTATAACCTCGTACGAGCCACCTTAAACGCTTTGCAAAACGTCAACACCCCCGCGGAAGTTGCAGCGAAGCGTGGCAAAACGGTTGAAGAAATCCTCGGCTGAAGTTGCTTGCAGCTGAGCCTGGGTATCGGAGCAAGAAATGAGTAAAAAGACATTAAAAGTCATGCTGGTGCGTTCGCCGAATGGCACCCGCGATTCACACCGGGCTACGGTATTAGGCCTTGGATTAAAGCGGATCAATCAAACCCGCGAGCTTGAGGACACGCCTGCGGTTAGGGGCATGGTCAATAAAGTGGCCTATTTGGTGAAGGTGGTGTGACATGCAATTGAATTCAATCAAGCCGGCTGAGGGTTCGAAGCGTGCACGCAAGCGTGTCGGACGTGGTATTGGATCGGGTTTGGGTAAGACAGCAGGCCGTGGGCACAAAGGGCAAAAGTCTCGCTCGGGTGGTTTTCACAAGGTCGGATTTGAGGGCGGTCAGATGCCAATGCATCGACGCCTCCCGAAGCGTGGTTTTGTATCTCACATAGCGCCCGATGTTGTAGAGGTTCGCCTCTCAGATCTTCAGTCCATCGCAATCGATGAGATTGATCTACTGGCGCTCAAGCAGGTTGGCTTGGCTCACCATCGTGCCAAGCGTGCCAAGGTGATCGCAACCGGTACGCTCAGCCGCAAGTTGTTGCTCAAAGGCATAACAGCATCGGCTGCTGCAAGGCAGGCTATTGAAGCTGCCGGCGGCTCGCTCGCTGACTGAGCGTCGGATTCGAGCTTTCGAGTAAATTGGCGTGAGTACACTCGCTGGCATCGCGGCGTCGGGGAAATTCGGTGACCTTAGGGGTCGCCTCGTTTTCCTGCTCTTGGCGATCGTCGTGTATCGCCTTGGAGCACATGTTCCGGTACCAGGGATTGATCCGGAGCAGCTAGCCGCGCTCTTTAAGAGTCAAAGCGGCGGGATTTTGAACATGTTTAACATGTTCTCGGGTGGTGCGTTATCGCGATTCACGGTGTTCGCGCTGGGCATCATGCCCTACATTTCTGCCTCAATCATTATGCAATTGCTCACCGCGGTGATCCCGCAACTTGAGGCATTGCGCAAGGAGGGTGAGGCCGGACGTCGGACCATTACCAAATACACCAGGTGGTTCACGCTCGCCTTGGCGACATTTCAAGGCTTTGGTATTGCGGTTGCGCTCGAGGCGCAACCTGGTTTAGTGATCGATCCAGGATTGATGTTCAAGTTTACGGCAGTCGTTACCCTCGTGACCGGGACGATGTTTTTGATGTGGCTCGGGGAGCAGATCACCGAGCGGGGTCTGGGTAACGGTATATCGATGATCATTTTCGCTGGCATTGTGGCTGGGTTGCCAAACGCAATCGGCGGACTCGCTGAGTTGGTGAGGACAGGCTCTATTGGCGCATTTGCAGCCTTGGTAATCGTGGTGCTGGTCGCTGCGGTTACGGCATTTGTCGTTTTTGTTGAGCGTGGTCAAAGGCGCATTACCGTTAACTACGCGAAACGTCAGGTCGGTAATCGTATTTATGGCGGACAGACCTCGTTTTTGCCGCTCAAGCTCAATATGTCCGGTGTTATTCCACCGATCTTCGCGTCCTCGATTATTCTTTTTCCTGCAACGATTGGGCAATGGTTCGCTTCAGGTGCCTCCGAGAACCCGGTAGTACGCTTTATCAAGGACGCGGCCTCAACGCTTGCTCCGGGGCAACCGGTCTACATTACGGCCTACGCCTTGGCGATTATCTTTTTCTGTTTCTTTTATACCGCGCTTGTTTTTAACAGTCGGGAAACTGCCGATAACCTCAAGCGAAGCGGTGCATTTATCCCAGGCATACGGCCCGGCGATCAGACAGCACGTTATATCGATAAGGTTTTGATGCGCTTAACTTTGGTTGGGGCTTTCTACATCACGGTGGTTTGCCTTGTCCCAGAATTTTTGGTGTTGCAGTGGAATGTTCCCTTTTATTTCGGTGGCACTTCGCTTTTGATTATTGTGGTCGTAACGATGGATTTCATGACCCAGGTTCAGTCCTACATGATGTCGCATCAGTACGAGAGTCTGTTGCGTAAGGCAAACGCAGGAAAGCCCAGGAAAGCATGAGCAAGGAAGATGTGATTCAAATGCAGGGCGAGATCTTGGAGAACCTGCCAAACGCCACTTTCAGAGTGAAGCTTGAAAATGGCCATATGGTGCTCGGCCATATCTCAGGAAAGATGCGGATGAACTACATCAAGATCCTGCCAGGTGACAAGGTCACCGTGGAGTTGACGCCTTATGACTTATCGAAGGCTCGGATTGTGTTTAGAGCGAAATAGAACTTATATCGTGGTAGTAATTAGTCAGATGAGAGTCTCGCATTAGATCATCTGAAGTGAATGTGTGAACAAGGAATTTGAATCATGAAAGTGTTGGCGTCGGTGAAAAAGATTTGTCGGAATTGCAAGATCATCAAGCGCAATGGTGTCGTTCGGGTCATCTGCACCGATCCACGCCACAAGCAGCGCCAAGGCTAAGCGAGGTAATCAATCATGGCACGTATCGCAGGTATTAACATCCCCGATCGGCAACATGCAGAGATCGGTTTAACAGCCATTTACGGCATCGGACGTCCGCGTGCTCGCAAGATTCTTGAGGCTGCTGGTGTTGACTACACCAAAAAGGTCAAGGATTTGAACGATGCAGAGCTCGAACGAATTCGGGACCAGATTGGTCAGTACATTGTCGAGGGCGACCTTCGGCGAGAAGTGTCGATGTCGATCAAGCGTTTGATGGATCTGGGCTGCTATCGCGGCGTGCGTCATCGTCGTGGCTTGCCCGTTCGCGGACAGCGTACTAGGACCAACGCGCGGACCCGTAAGGGGCCTCGTAAAGCGGGCGTTGCCCTCAAGAAGTAATTGGGGCTTTGTCGCTTACACAACATGCTTTCACTAAGAGAATACCTGGAGAACCTTGATGGCAACTAAAGGTCAGTCGGCCGCTCAACAGGCCGCAGCATCGCGGGCACGGAAAAAGGCCCGCAAGAATGTGACCGATGCAATTGCGCATGTTCACGCTTCGTTCAATAACACCATCATTACGATTACCGATCGTCAAGGTAATGCGCTCGCCTGGGCGACCTCTGGTGGTGCTGGTTTTAAGGGCTCGCGCAAGTCGACACCCTTTGCTGCTCAGGTGGCGGCTGAGTCGGCCGGCCGTGCGGCGATGGAGTGCGGTGTGAAAAATATTGATGTCCAGATCAAAGGCCCGGGTCCCGGTCGTGAATCTTCGGTAAGAGCCTTAAACGCACTCGGTATTAAGGTTTTGTCGATTCAGGATGTCACGCCGATGCCTCATAACGGCTGTCGTCCACCCAAAAAGCGACGCATTTAGGCGGTGCAGTTTTTGCTTCATTTTCGTGTTTCGCTTTATTTTCTCGTGTTTAGATGTTGTTGTACTTACTAAAGCCCACTGTTCGCCGCCTTGGCCAAATTGAGGCTTGTCAAGAGCGAACTCACATAAGTGTTCCTAGGCGAACGCTTCTGTTAGACCTTCGATAAAAGGATTATTTTCGTGGCACGTTACACCGGACCTAAAGCAAAGCTCTCCAGACGTGAGGGTACCGATCTTTATCTCAAGAGTGCACGTCGCTCGCTTGATGGCAAGTGCAAGCTTGACTCAAAGCCTGGACAGCACGGCCGCACCTCGGGTGCTCGCACCTCTGACTTCGGTTTGCAGTTGCGGGAGAAGCAAAAGGTGAAGCGTATGTATGGCGTATTGGAGCGCCAGTTCCGTCGCTATTTCGCTCAAGCAGAGGGGCGACGCGGCAACACCGGCGAAAATCTTCTTCAATTGCTTGAATCGCGTTTGGATAATGTTGTTTATCGCATGGGATTTGGCTCTACGCGCGCAGAAGCGCGACAGCTCGTTTCGCACCGTGCAATCACGGTGAATGGCGAAGTCTTAAATATTCCCTCGGCGGTTGTCCGGGCCAATGATGTGATCGCGCTTCGGGAGAAAGCCAAGAAGCAGGCCCGAATCCAGGACGCTTTGAATCTTGCTGAGCAGCATGGCTTTCCACAATGGGTTTCGGTCGATAAGACCAAGATGGAGGGTGTTTTCAAGGGTATGCCCGAGCGCAGTGATTTGCCTTCGGACATCAACGAAAACCTGATCGTCGAGTTGTATTCGCGTTAATCCTCAATGCTTTGTTGCGGTCTTCGCTAAACGCGGCCGCAGCTTGCCTTCTCTATTTGAACGAAAGGAACGACTATGCAGACAGCCATGCTTAAGCCGCGCATTGTCGAGGTTGAGCAACTCGGCGCTAACCACGCTCGTGTTGTGATGGAACCCTTTGAACGGGGCTATGGTCATACCTTGGGCAACTCCTTGCGCAGAGTTTTGCTTTCCTCGATGGTTGGCTACGCACCCACTGAGGTGCAAATCGCTGGTGTTGTTCACGAATACTCCACGCTCGACGGAGTACGTGAAGATGTGGTTGATTTACTGCTGAATCTCAAGGGTGTGGTTTTCAAATTGCATAACCGCGATGAGGTCTTCGTCACGCTTCGCAAGGATCAGCCTGGACCGGTCACTGCGGCAGAGATTGACTTGCCCCACGATGTTGAGGTGGTCAATCCTGAGCATGTGATTGCGTATCTCACGCAAGGCGGCAAGATCGATATGCAAATTAAGATCGAGCGTGGCCGCGGCTATGTACCTGGTAGTTTAGGACGCAGCGAATCTCACGGCATTGGCCGTGTGGTGCTTGATGCCTCGTTTTCACCGGTTCGACGCGTAAGCTATGCCGTAGAAAGTGCTCGCGTTGAGCAACGTACGGACTTGGACCGTTTGTTGATTGATATTGAGACGAACGGCGTGATTCAGCCTGAAGAGGCGGTGCGCCAGTCAGCTCGGATTTTGGTCGAGCAATTATCGGTGTTTGCAGCGCTTGAAGGTGGTCATGATGCGCTTGATGCATTCTCAGGCCGTACGCCACAGCTTGACCCGATCTTATTGCGCCCGGTTGATGATCTAGAGTTGACAGTGCGTTCGGCCAACTGTTTAAAGGCAGAGAATATTTATTACATCGGTGATTTGATCCAGCGCAGCGAGAATGAATTGCTCAAGACGCCGAACCTTGGCCGTAAATCACTTAATGAGATCAAGGAAGTGCTCGCCTCGCGTGGTCTTACCTTGGGTATGAAGCTTGAAAACTGGCCGCCGGCCACACTTGAGCGTCTTTGATCTGGGCATCATCCAGTCCTCAATCGATTAGCTTGAAGTTCAGAGAAGAAGGAATTCAGCATGCGTCACCGTAGCGGACTTCGTAAATTAAACCGCACCAGTAGCCATCGTACGGCGCTATTTCGTAATTTGTGCAATGCCTTGCTCAAGCATGAGGCGATCAAGACCACCCTGCCCAAGGCAAAGGAATTGCGTCGGGTGGTTGAGCCCCTGATTAATTTGGGAAAGACGCCCAACTTGTCTAATCGGCGTCTCGCCTTCGATCGCCTCCGTGACCGTGACATGGTTGTGAAAATCTTCGATGAGCTTGGCCCGCGTTATGCTAAGCGTAACGGTGGCTACGTCAGGATCTTGAAGTTTGGTTTTCGTCAGGGCGATAATGCGCCGATGGCTTTTGTCGAATTGATGGATCGTCCGGAAGCCGACCAAGGAAGCGCGCTCTAAGCAGTGCAGCGTGCAAGTGAAAGGGTGCTGCAATGGCGTGGCACCCTCGTTTTGTTGCGAAAGGAAATCATTCGCTTTCGCAAGGTTAGTGTTCAAACCGTCCTTGCGCCGGTTGTTTCAGCAGTGCTCTTCCTTATTGTCTTTCAACATGTGCTCGCTGGTCGCATTGACCTCCCGGGCGGGATAGGCTACGCCGCTTTCCTGGTGCCTGGGCTTGCCATGATGGCTTTACAGCAAAACGCCTTTGCTAACAGCTCATCTTCGCTCACCCAAAGCAAGGTTACCGGCAACCTCGTCTTTCTGCTGCTCACGCCTTTGCCTGCTTGGTCATGGTTTCTTGGCTATGTCGGTGGTGGTGTGATCCGAGGCCTTGTGGTTGGGATTGTTGTTTGGCTCGCAACCTTACCCTTGGTGGCGACCTGGCCACTTTACCCAGGCTACGCCCTAGCCATGCTCTTCATTGCAGCGTTTCTCATGTCGGCTTTGGGCCTTTTAGCGGGCCTATGGGCAGACAAATGGGATCAGCTCTCGCTTTTTCAGTCCTTTTTGATTAATCCGCTGACTTTTCTAGCCGGTGTTTTCTACTCGGTTCAGTCGCTCCAAGAGCCTTGGAGGAGTCTTGCGCACGGCAACCCTTTTTTCTACATGATTGATGGCTTGCGCTGGGCTTTTTTTGGTGTTTCTGACGCCGCTGCAGCGCTTGACTTTGCTGTTTCCATTGGATTTTGTGCCCTGATCAGTCTGCTTTGCTGGCAACTGTTACAGCGTGGCTGGCGTATTCGGCATTGATTGGAATGGTGGGCTAGCCCCAAAGACCCTTCAGTTATTGGAATGGCGAGCTAGCCCAAAAGACCCTTCGGATTGGAATTTGTCGGCGTCAAGCCTTCGGTTGCGTTAGGCTTGCTTGATGAACGAATTTCGATTTCCCTCTGTCAAAATGCCCGGGACCGAGTCGGCACTTCGAGCCGCGGTGCGCCAGTTAATTGACCAAGAGGTCAAGGCTGGACGCATCGTGCCGCAAAGCAATAGCTGGTCGATCCACGATGCTGCTTTCAGTCAAAGGCTTGGTCAGGCTGGCTTTCTTGGTATGACCTGGCCGCGTCGCTATGGTGGGCACGAACGAAGCACCTTAGAGCGCTACGTGGTGGTCGAGGAGCTGCTCGCGGCGGGCGCACCCGTGGGGGCACACTGGGTTGCTGATCGCCAGAGCGGCTACCAAATACTCAGACATGGCTCAGAGCGGGCCAGGTCGACGATTCTTCCTCGAATAGCCGCAGGAACATGTTTTTTTGGCATTGGTATGAGCGAGCCTGACTCGGGTTCGGATTTGGCTGCTGTGCGAAGTCGTGCGCGAAAAACGGAGGACGGCTGGCGGATTTCAGGCAGTAAAGTCTGGACTAGCGGTGCGCACCATGCCCATTACCTCATTGCGCTTGTCCGTACCGGTGGTGCCGAGGCACAAAGACATGGCGGCCTTACACAGTTCATCATTGACACAACACAGCCTGGTATCGACATCCGCCCCATCCATAATCTCTACGGTGGGCATGATTTCAATCAAATTAGTTTTGATGATTGCTGGGTTCCCGATGACATGATGATTGGGCAAGAGGGTAGCGGCTGGGATATGGTGACCGGCGAGCTCGCTTTTGAGCGCTCAGGTCCCGATCGATTTCTGACCAGTTTCCCACTACTGCGCCAAGCACTGAGTGCGCTTACTGAGGGCGGCTCGGGGCAAGCAATTCATGATCAAGCAGAGCGGGCATTTCATGACCAAGAGGCGGCCGTCATTGGCCGCCTGCTTAGCCATGTGATGGCCTTACGAGGGATGTCAACCTCGATTGCCGGGATGCTTGAGCAGGGCGCTCAGCCAGTGGTCGAGGCAGCCTTGGTCAAGGACTTGGGCACGGCATTTGAGCGCGAGGTACCCGAGCGACTTCGCAGTCTATTGCCCATGGAAGCGATGTTGGGTGATGAACACGGTTTGTCGCATCATTGGGGTATGACGATGCTTCAGTCCCCCTCGTTCACGCTCAGAGGCGGTACGCGCGAAATCTTGCGTGGAATGATCGCGCGTGGCCTTGGTCTGAGATAGGTGTAGCGATGACACAGCCGATGTTGGAAGCTCTCGTGGATGCAATCGATAAGGTCGCGCTTGCCCATGGTGATCGTGCAGCACGCGAACTTGCGGAGGCCGGGCAGTGGCCCGCGCAGCTTTGGCGTGACTTGCAAGATCTTGGGCTCGCTCAAGCTTGCCTTGCAGAGGAAGATGGCGGGGTTGAGCTTTCGCTCGCCGATCTCTGGCCCTTGCTTGGGCGGCTAGCTTTTCACGCGCTCCCGGTACCGATTGCCGAGAGCGCGCTTGCCCTTGCGCTTGCCAAGCAGGCCGATTGCCTGCCCGATGCTAGGCTGCATGATCAAGCATTGAGTATCGGCATTGTGGATGCGCATCTGCGGGTTCGCGGGCTGAGCTACGGACCGATTTGCCAGGCCGCCTTGGTTGTGATTGGACAGGGCGATAAAGCTTCGCTAGCCTGGGTTTATCGTCCCAGCGAACAAGAAGGTTTTCGCCCGGCCCGTAATCTTGCGGGAGAGCCTTGCTGTGATTTGCAGTTCACAGCAAAGTCACTGGGTGACTTAAGTCAGATCGCACTTCCCCATGCTGATCGATGGTTGATGCAGGCCGGAGCCCTTCTTCGCAGTGTTCAAATGAGTCATGCAATGAGCAAGGCTTTGCAGCTGTCGCTGCAATTTGCCAATGAACGCGTTCAATTCGGCAAGCCTATTGGCAAGTTTCAGGCAGTGCAGCATATGCTGGCGGTCATGGCAAGCGAGGTCGCAGCCGCGTCGGCTATTGTGGGTTCAGCAAGCGAGGCGTTTGCAGGCGCAAGCTGGCCTGATCCTGTTGATGCGCATCGCTGTGAGTGGTGGGTGGGTGCGGCCAAGGCACGATGCGGCGAGGCTGCAGCTAAGGTCTTTGAAATTGCCCATCAGGTTCACGCTGCCATGGGTTATACGCGCGAACACATGTTGCATGTCACCACCCGCAGGCTTTTGGCATGGCGCGATAGCTTTGGCGCCGAGCACTACTGGCAGAGCCGGCTAGGTCATCAGGCTATCGAGCTTGGGGCGGACAAGCTGTGGGCAAAGCTTGTGCAGGCTTAAGTGTGGGACGTCACTGTCCACTGAGTGCGCGAGCTTTAACCCCATGCTGACTGCGTGCGGCTTGCTATTCAGCCGTCTTCACGCAGCCATCGAGCAATGTCGCGAGCGAAATAGGTGAGGATGCCGTCGGCACCTGCACGCCTAAAGGCCATCATCGACTCAAGGGCAACGCTGCGCTCATTAAGCCATCCTTGTTGCGCCGCAGCCTTAAGCATCGCGTATTCGCCGCTGACCTGATAAACGAAGGTCGGCACCCTAAAGGCCTCTTTGACGCGGTGCAAAATATCTAAGTAGGGCATCCCGGGCTTGACCATCACCATATCGGCCCCTTCGGCCAGATCAAGGGCTACTTCGCGGAGTGCCTCGTCTGAATTGCCGGGGTCCATTTGGTAAGTTTTTTTGTTGCTTCTACCCAGGTTTTTCGCCGAACCGACCGCGTCACGAAATGGCCCGTAAAAGCCTGAAGCGTACTTGGCTGAGTAAGCCATGATTTGGGTATGAATGAAGCGCTCCGTCTCGAGCATGCCTCTAAGGGCTCCAACGCGACCATCCATCATGTCTGAGGGCGCAATAATGTCGACCCCAGCCTGAGCTTGTACCCGCGCTTGCGCGACCAGAATGGCTGTTGTCTCATCGTTGAGCACATAACCTTCACTGTCCAAGACCCCGTCCTGACCGTGGCTGGTAAAGGGGTCGAGTGCGACATCCGTGAGCACGCCAAGCGTTGGGAAACGTGCTTTGATCATTCGTACGGTCCTTGGGATCAGGCCTTCCGGGTCGGTTGCAATGATGCCGTCCGGGGTTTTGACTGCGGGATCGATCACCGGGAAAATCGCCATCACGGGGATACCAAGGGCGACGCAGTCTTCGGCTACCGCAAGCAACCGATCCGGGCTGAAGCGACTTACCCCTGGCATCGATGCGACTGCTTCCTCGTAATTATGTTTGTCAATGACAAAAGTTGGATAAATCAAATCGTCAACGCTTAAGCGATGCTCGCGAACCAGGCGCCGAGACCAGTCATCTTTTCTCGTCCTTCGAGCACGATATGCTGGGAAAGAGGCGGTATGCAGGCCGGGATGAGGGTGGTTGGGACTCATAGTTACTAATTCCTTATGGTTTTTACCTGGTTTCGATTTTCTTTTTATGGTTGTACAAGCCTGATCTCGCACTTCTATCGGCTGAATTTGGCCGCACGTCAGCCTGGACAAATCGCCTGCTTGCGGTTTTTTGTCTAGGGTTTATCATGGACAACTAATGCAGCTGACTTCGTGGCACGAGTCTTCGACCTGACTCCAACAGCTCTGATGTTGGTTTGCATTACCCGCTTCTCCTCCCTGAGCGGGAGCCTTCAACTGAAAGGCGTTTGCCCCGGCTTGATGCCGGGGCCTCTTTTTCTCGCCTCGGGTGCTTTTGCGTTGATCTTGAAGCATGGGGTTCATCGACAGGCTATGGGAACATCAAACGTGCATTAAATCCGCTGATGCTGTCAAAAAAATTGGACGTCTTGGGCGTTTTACAGCTGTTTTACAGCTTTTCTGCGGCCAGGACAAGTAACTTTTAGGCATGCTTCAGTAAGGTACGACGCAGTTAGGCATGCCGCAGGAAGGTATGAAGCCTACACGCGCCTTACTTGATTAAGCTGGTTCGGGCTACTGTGCCTCAGCAGAACCAAGCAGCCAAACTTTGATCAATTCGCGGGTTTCATCAAGTCCCATGCGATGGGTCGCTGAAAAGAGAAGACACTGGAGCATCGCTTCCGAACGCACAAGCTCGCCCGTTTTAATTTTTGCCTTCATGGCCTTGATTGCTCGAAGTCGCTCTTGATGCGTGAGCTTATCGGCTTTCGTTAGCAGCATGACGACTGGTATGTGGGGGGCGACCCAGCGCAATAGGTCTCCATCGAGCGTGGTAAGACCACGTCGCACATCACTGATCAAGACAACCGCTCTAAGATTTTTGCGTGCCTGCAAGTATCGGCCAGCCAGGCGGTCCCATTGTGATTTAGTGTGGATCGGCGCTTCTGCATAACCATAGCCGGGTGTATCGACTAAGCGCCCGATCCAAACCGGAGCAAGTTTTCTAGGCGCTACGGTGTCTGCTTTTCTGGGAGCTACGGTGCCTGCCCCATCGTTGTCTTCGCGCGCCGTGTCACTTGCATGCAATCCCATGGCGCTCGCGGGCAGTCGCAAGTTAAACAAATTCAGCGCCTGTGTGCGTCCTGGGGTCTTGGAGGCGTAGGCAAGTCGTTTGCGCTCGCAAAGTACATTAATAGCCGATGACTTGCCTGCGTTGGAGCGTCCAACAAAGGCAATTTCAGGTAAGTCGTCCTTAGGTAAGTGTTCAAGGCGAACAACGGTATCAAGGAACTGGGCGGTTTGTAGCAGGCTCATAAGATTGATTGCGCTGGCTATTGTAGAATCAAGTGCTTGCGACCATCCACGGCCGCGTTGCTTTGGCCTTTATCTGAGATCGAGTGATGAATTCATTCATGCAAATGCCAGCCTTTCGAAAAGGCTCACACAATCCGCACTGCGCGTTGGGCCCTTTCTCGCTTTGTGTTCCGCTTGTGACAAGGCTGCGAAATGCTGCACTTGTTTTGCGAAACGCGACGATGGTCATTGCCGCTAGCCTTGCTCTGGCTATGGTGCCGAACATCGCTTCGGCCCAGGATAAGGCCGCAGGTAAGCCTGCAAAACCCGATATCGCTGCCGGTCAGCAAATCGCCTCGGGCGTTTGTGCGGGTTGCCATGCAGCAGACGGCAACAGCCCAAGTCCTGCCAACCCAAAGCTTGCAGCACAGCATGCCGCGTATCTTGCCAAGCAGCTACACAACTTTAAGCCGCAGGCTGAAGGTAAACCCCCTGAGCGTAACAACGCGATCATGCAAGGCTTTGCATCAGCACTCAACGATCAGCAAATCAGGGATGTTTCGGCCTATTTCGCTGCCCAAAAGCTCAAGCCAGCTGCAGCAAAGAATAAGGATTTGGTTGAGCTTGGTCAGAAAATTTATCGTGGTGGGATTGCAGAAAAAGGTGTCCCCGCCTGTGCGGGTTGCCACAGCCCCAACGGTGCAGGTATTCCCGATCGATACCCCCGCCTCCAAGGCCAATACGCTGAATACACCGAGTCACAGCTTGTCGCTTTCCGCCAAGGGACACGCGCAAACAGTTCGCAGATGATGACCATAGCGGCTCGGATGTCCGACAAAGAGATGAAGGCGGTGTCCGACTATATCGCTGGCCTGCGATAGTCATGAGCAGCGATCTCCGAGCCTCGCAGCCTAAGACCTCAGAGATCACCGCCAAGCGGGTCTGGCAACAACGTCGGACCATGTTACAGTCGCTATCAGCGACCTTGCTGCGTGGGAGCGTTGGCCTTTCGGGCGTTGCCCTTGGCGGGGCCTCTTTGCTTCATCATGCGCATGCGCAAGCTAGTGTCCTAACACCGCCTAAGCCGACGGGTCTTGAGCCGCTTGCGGCAGCGCCCTCGAGTTTCTCAACGATCGAAAAGCCGACGAGCCATCGTGACGTTGTTAGCTATAACAATTTTTATGAGTTTGGTACCGACAAGGAAGATCCTGCGCTTTTAGCCGGGAGCTTAAAGACCAGGCCTTGGACGATTCGTGTTGAAGGCGACGTTGCCAAGCCACAAACCATCGATATCGAGACGCTCTTAAAGCTCGCACCGATGGAAGAGCGGATCTATCGGATGCGCTGCGTGGAAGGTTGGTCGATGGTGATTCCCTGGCTAGGCTATCCGCTTTCAGCCCTGATCAAGCGGGTTGAACCTACGGGTAATGCAAAGTTTGTGGAGTTTTTAACCTTGGCGGACCGACAGCAAATGCCAGGTCTGCGCTCCTCAGTGCTTCAGTGGCCCTACACCGAGGGTTTGCGCCTTGACGAGGCCATGCACCCACTAAGCCTGCTCAGCTTTGGGCTGTATGGCGAGGTCTTGCCTAAGCAAAACGGCGCTCCAGTTCGTCTGGTTGTACCTTGGAAATATGGATTTAAGAGCGCTAAGTCGATTGTTCGAATCCGCTTTGTTGAGAAACAACCGATCAATAGCTGGATGCAATCGGCGCCACGCGAATATGGTTTTTACTCCAACGTGAATCCTGAGGTTGCCCACCCAAGATGGTCGCAGTCAAGTGAGCGCCGCATTGGTGAGGATGGGCTCTTAAGTCGTAAACGCAAGACCTTGATGTTTAATGGTTATGCCGATCAGGTTGCAGGACTCTACGCCGGGATGGATTTGCGTAAGTTTTTTTAGTGTTGCCAAGCCTGATCTCGCGCTTGGCAAATCCAAGCCAAGCTCTAAAGCGCCTTGTCTGGCTTTTAGCTAGTCTTCCCTTCGTACGGTGGATTTATTTAATCAGCCAGGATGAGCTTGGCGCCAACCCGGTTGAATTTTTGACCCGCTCAAGCGGCACTTGGACCCTGGTCATGCTTGTTGCAACACTAAGCATGACGCCATTGATGCGTTGGACCCGATCCAACCGTTGGATTGCGGCAAGGCAAAGCCTTGGTCTTGCATGTTTTTTTTACGGCAGCTTGCATGCTTTGTGCTGGGCGTGGTTCGATCAGGGGCTCGATCCTGACTCGATGGCCGAGGATTTAATCACTCGGCCCTTTATCGCCCTTGGCATGGCCGCTTGGTTGATCCTAAGCGTCTTGGCTGCAAGCTCGCCAACATGGGCCAAACGCAAGCTTGGAAGGCGCTGGAAACCTTTACATCGAAGTATTTACGCTTTGGCTATCCTGGTTGTTTTGCATTACCTCTGGCATAAAGCCGGCAAAAACGATTTCTCCGAGGCAGCGCCCTGGTCGGCCTTGCTCATCGGATTGCTCTTCGTCAGACTTCGCTTTGCCAAAGTGAGGCAATGGTTTCACGCTCGCGGATCACACGAAGGTTAGTGCCATCCACCAAGAGTTCAATCGCGCGTGGTCTGGCGTTGTAATTTGAACTCATGGCCATGCCATAAGCACCTGCCGAAAGAATGGCCAGTAAATCGTCTTCAACCCCAAGCCTAAGCGAGCGCGCCTTCCCTAACCAGTCGCCCGATTCGCAAACCGGTCCAACGACGTCGTAAAGCTGGGCTTCGACCGATGCTGGATGAACTTCAATAATGGGATGATAGCCCTCATAAAGCGCGGGCCTGATCAAGTCGTTCATTGCAGCATCGACCCCCGCGAAAAGCCGATCACCATTTTGTTTGACGTATTCCAGCCTTGTGAGCAACAAGCCGGCATTGCCCACGAGGGCCCGTCCGAATTCGAAAATCAATTCCATTTCTCGGGCCTGGGGATGACGCTCGATCCTATCCACCATACTTTGCATGAAGGCCGCCGGCGAGGGTGGATCTTCGTCGGTGTAGCGGATTCCGAGTCCGCCACCCAAGTCGAGATGCGATAAGGCGATACCCTGGCTGTGAAGTTGCTCGATTAACTCGAGCAACTTCTCGAGCGCAGCCATAAAGGGGGGCATGTCGGTAATTTGCGAGCCAATATGGCAATCAATACCTACGACCTTTAATCCGGGGTGTTGCGCTGCTTCACGGTAAAGCGCAAGTGCTTCTTGGTGGGCAATACCGAACTTGTTTTCCTTGAGCCCGGTTGAAATATAGGGATGGCTTTTGGCGTCAACGTCTGGGTTAACCCGAAGCGAGATCGGCGCGCGAAGGCCTAGATCGACAGCAATCGCCCCGATCCGGCGCAACTCGGCAGCGCTTTCAACGTTAAAACACTTAACCCCTGCCTTGAGTGCATCACGAATTTCGTCGCGGCGCTTACCAACCCCAGAAAACACAATGCGTGAGGCTGATCCACCGGCTTGAAGAACCCGGGCAAGTTCGCCGCCTGAGACGATGTCAAAACCTGCACCCGCCTCGGCGAAAAAGCGAAGGATTGAAAGATTCGGGTTAGCCTTCATCGCATAGCAGATCAAGGCCTTTCGACCGCTTAAGGCATCGGCAAAGGCCTGCCAGTGTTTGCTTAAGGCTTGTTTGGAGTAGACCCAGGCAGGTGTTCCGTGCTGCGCAGCGATATCGGTGAGCGCGATCGATTCAACGTAAAGCCCGCGTTCTGTGCGCGAGAGCCAAGGCAAATGGGAAAAGTCATCTTGCATTATTTCACTTGTCCCTGCGGTGGAAGGCTTAAGGGGCCGCGTTGGCCGCAAGACGTCATGCAAGCACTTAGCATCAGGCTTGCCATCATGAGGGTGAACAATCGGATGAGTCGAGACATAAAGCGGGACATTCAGTGTGGAATCAATCAGAGCATGACAGCGAAAGGGTTGTTTGCC
>OMIE01000049.1 GCA_900299025.1 Burkholderiaceae bacterium | reverse complement strand
CTTGGCGACCTCAGCCATCTTTCGTAGCCTTCGCATCAGGCTTGCAAGATGCGTCCGATGCCTCACGCTCAAGGCAAACAACATCGTTGCCATGCTGTCAGACGTCGACTCTGTGTGGACTTGTGAAATATTGATTCCCTCCGCAGCAATCTCAGCAGCAATTTTGCCGAGAACGCCTTGGCCGTCATGTACGGTTACCTTAATGTCAGTCCGAAATAGACCATTAATGGGCTCAGACCACTCAGCCTCTACCCAGCGCTCGCTGTCTTTGACGCGCGATCGAATCGCAACACCGCAATCAGTCCGATGAATCACTAAGCCGTGGCCCCCTCGCAAATGACCAAAAATGCTGTCACCTGGAATCGGATGACAGCAGGGAGAAAATGTAACAGCAGATCCTTCAGTACCGTGCACTTGAATAGGCGCTGCATGCACCGCTGCTAAAAACGCCGATGTCGCCCCACGATGTCCAGCCATCAATGCAATCGTACGCGCCACTGCTGGAGCAAGTTGAATCCCCAAACCAACCTTTGCAAAAAGATCGTCGACGCTATGTGCACCAATATCGCGAGCCCCTCGCTCAATCGCCTGAGTGCTGATTTCGTCTAAACGCAGATGCATGGCCTGCATGGAGTGCTCTAGAAGACGTTTACCCAATTCGATCGATTCGCGATGATTCATTGTCCGCAAATAGTGTCGGATCTCGGCTCGTGCTTTACCTGTGCGAACAAAACTCAACCAGACCGGGTCAGGCTTAGAAATTGGATCGATATTAACAATGATTCGATCACCGCTCCTAAGTACGGTGCTAAGCGGGGAAATTTCACCGTTGATGGTTGCCCCAACCGCATGGTTACCAATGTCGGTATGCACAGAGTACGCAAAATCGATCACTGTAGAGCCCTTTGGAAGCGCTCTGATATCACCCTTCGGTGTGAATATATAAACAGCATCGGGGAAAAGATCGACTTTGACATGTTCGATAAATTCGAGTGAATCGCCAGTGTTACTTTGGATGTCAAGTAAGGACTTGAGCCACTGATGTGTCTCGCGTTGTAGATCCGAAAAGCTCTCATCCTTGGCTTTGTATAGCCAATGCGAGGCTACGCCTGATTCGGCGATGCGTTGCATCTCTTGAGTTCGAATCTGAAACTCGACTGGCGTCCCAAAGGGGCCAATCAACGTTGTGTGCAAGGACTGATAACCATTGACTTTAGGGATGGCGATATAGTCTTTAAATCGTCCTAAAATAGGCTTGAAGGTTGCATGAAGAGCGCCAAGAGACTTATAACAATCTGCAATGGTTGGTACGATGATTCGAAAGCCATACACGTCGAGAACCTGAGAGAAACTGAGGCGTTTCTCGCGCATCTTGCGATAGATGCCATACAAGGACTTTTCGCGACCAGTCACCTCGGCGTCGACGCCCCATTGAGGCAAAACTCGCTGAGTCGCATCAACAATCCGGCTGAGCACTTCTCTCCGGTTGCCACGAGCAGATAATACCGCTTTCCGTAAAATTTTGTAACGATTTGGGTGACTGTGCCGGAAACTGAGGTCGAGTAGTTCGAGGAAAATGCTGTGAAGGCCAAGGCGATTTGCAATGGGCGCATAGATCTCAATCGTTTCATCAGCGATCCGTCTAGCCTTTTGCGGCGACACAGCGGTCAGTGTCCGCATATTGTGCAATCGATCTGCTAATTTGATCAAAATCACGCGGACATCATTAGCCATTGCTAGAAGCATCTTGCGAAACGACTCAGCCTGCGCGTGGGCACGAGTTTGAAACTCCATCTTGTCGAGTTTTGACAGACCATCGACCAGCTCAGCCACTGAAACACCAAACTGAACACTCAGCTCTTCTTTGCTGATTCCACTGTCCTCGATCGTGTCGTGCAATAAGGCTGCCATCAACGAGTCGACATCGAGCTTCCATGCGGCGCAAATCTCGGCCACAGCGATCGGATGCGAAACATAGGGCTCGCCACTTTGCCTGAATTGGCCCAAATGAGCTTCATCCGCGAGTCTGTAGGCTGCGCGAACACGCTTGATGTCCGCTCGCGATAAATAGGCTTCTAATTTCGCGGTAAGCGAACCAATCGAGGCAATCGATTTATGGTCCGGAGCAATAAAGAAGCCTTCCTCTGAGAGCCGAAATTGGCTGCTGCGCGCCACCATCGATCCAGCTCGTTGGCTAGCCCCAAAGGGACGTTCCAGCGTTTCGCTCGACGGTGTGCTTGCCGGAACCGGGGGGTTGTGGGGTTTCGTTTGGTAAAGTGGTTCACTCATGCTTTTATTCTGACGTGCAAACGCCGCCAGTCAAGCACCAAAGGAGAGTGTTCCTCTAAACTGAAGGCAAGCGTACGGTACAACACGATGAATGCTGCAAGTTCGCCCGCTTGAATTTTCGATCGTTTCGTGGATTTGTGGGTCGGAGACTTGACCTAAGTTGGGACACGCCTGAGCATTTCCTGTCCGACTTTACCCGCAGCGATTTCTCTCAATGCGGCAACGGTAGGCTTATCCTTGGATTCAATTTTTGGGGCATGCCCTTGGGCGAGCATTCTTGCCCGATAGGTTGCAGCCAGTGTTAGTTCAAAGCGATTGGGGATACTCTTTAAACAATCTTCTACGGTAATTCTTGCCATGATCATCCAGCGATTTCGTTAAGGTGCGGAGCGTAATCCGAGCCGCTCAGCAAGCAGTGGAAAACGCGACAAGCGCAGATGATACCTTAGCGCGGAAGCTTCAACGATACGCTGTAAATCAAGCAGGGCTTGATCGAAATCATCATTAATCACAAGGTAGTCAGCTTCGTGTGCGCGCTGGAGTTCCTTTTTCGCGCCTTCAATGCGTCGAGCAATCGTTGCCTCGTCA
Source organism: Burkholderiaceae bacterium (assembly GCA_900299025.1). GTDB lineage: Bacteria > Pseudomonadota > Gammaproteobacteria > Burkholderiales > Burkholderiaceae_E > UBA3064. Next base: position 57,867 of record OMIE01000049.1, on the reverse strand, counting down.
TCTTGGGCACGTGCATGGAGCCGCCGTCTCAGCTCTTCAACCGATGGCGGTGCAATGAAAATAATGACTGCCTCTGGAAAAAGTCGCTTAATTTGTGATGCACCTTGGCAATCGATTTCGAGTAAAAGATCATCGCCATTAGCGAGTGTTTCGTCGACGAACGAACTGGAAGTCCCGTAATAATGCCCGTGCACAAAAGCCGACTCGAGAAACTGTCCATTTTTTTGCAGTTCGACGAATCTTGCCTCATCAACAAAAAAGTAATGCTCCCCGTGACGTTCAGATTGTCTGGGCAGTCTTGTCGTGGTCGATATCGAGAGCTTGATGCCTGGTCGAGAGCGAAGCAGCGCATGAACAAGTGTGGTTTTACCTGCGCCCGAAGGAGCGACAATGACAAATAGGGACGCTTTGAGGAATCGCTGTTCCATGCTGATTGATCCGCTCGGCGGGGATGCTACTCTAAATTTTGCACTTGTTCGCGCATTTGCTCGATCAGAACCTTTAAATCAACCGACGCCCTAGATTGCTCAAGCATATGCGATTTCGATCCCAAGGTATTGGCCTCTCGTTGTAACTCTTGCATCATAAAGTCGAGGCGCTTACCGCAAGCCCCCCCTCGATTCAATATCTCATCGATGGCATCGCTGTGAGCCCTAAGCCTGGAAAGCTCCTCAGCAACATCAGATTTTATAGCGAATAGGCTAAGCTCCTGCGCAATACGTTGTTGAAACTCCAATGAATGCTGTAGCTGCGCGTCTGTTAAAGGGCCTTTGCCTTCGTGAGGACTGCTGACCTTTGCAGTGGGTTCAAATTCGATAGGACTCGATTTAGCATCCATGCCCAGTCCTAACGAAGCGAGGCGCTCCTTTAGTCGCCGCTCGAGAGCGATGGACCAATCAGGCAACTGTGCTTCGAGCGTTGTGCAAAGGTCTCTGATTGCATTTAATCGTTGGCGCAAAAAGCTCGCGAGTCGCTCTCCCTCCGCCTCGCGGCTTTCGGCGAGGCTTTTAAGCGCCATTGGGGTGAGCCTCTTAACAATCTCGTGCAGAACATCTTGATCAACATGGCTGGCATCAAGAATCATCCCTGGAAACTGGAGCAAATCCAGTGGGGAGACGGCTGCTACATCCTGCAGTTCTTCCTTGATGTCAGAGACCAAGGAAAGAAGATTTGCCATGAGCTTTTCATTGATTTGAAGGGCCTCTGGTGGCGCATGTTGATGCCGCACTTGAATCCGCATTTCTAGCTTGCCGCGCTGAGTTGCCGCATTGACCTGTTCACGTAACCAAGCTTCGATTTGACGGATCTCTTCGGGGCAGCGGAGCGAAAAGTCGAGAAAGCGGCCGTTGACACTTCGAATATCGACAGCGAAGTGCCAGCCCATCTCCACGCATTCGGCCGTGCCGAAGCCGGTCATGCTCCTAACGCTTTGAGTTATTGCTTTGCCCATCGATCTTCCCGTGAACGAGCGCGATTGCTCGACGATTGTGCGATTATGCGCCGCGGCAGAACAAAAGGAGGCCAAATGATGCTCTCGCAAAACAACTCGGAACCCTTGGGCGACGATTTGGCGCAATCGAGCCCTTCGTTTCGACCAAGCGGTCGAAGCCACGATGAACTGCGGGTTGTGAGGCTTACACGCCAGGCGACTCGATATGCTGAAGGCGCCGTGCTCATCGAGATTGGACACACCAAAGTACTTTGCACCGCTTCGGTTGAAGCCAAAGTTCCTGGTTTCCTGAGAGGGCGTGGACAGGGCTGGGTCACTGCCGAGTACGGCATGCTGCCAAGGGCGACGCATACAAGGGGTGATCGGGAAGCGGCGAGAGGTAAACAAAGCGGCCGTACCCAGGAAATCCAACGCCTCATCGGAAGAAGTCTTCGTGCCGTAGTCGATTTACGAGCGATTGGAGAGCACACGATTACTGTTGACTGTGACGTCTTGCAAGCTGACGGTGGTACACGATGCGCGTCGATCACGGGTGCCTGCCTTGCAATTGCGGATGCTTTGCATTGGATGCAAAAGCATGGAAAGGCAAGCGAAATGGCTTTAAAGGCTTGGGTCGCCGCTGTGAGCGTGGGAATGCGCGATGGCGAGGTACTCCTTGACTTGGACTACGACGAAGACTCGCGGTGCGACACCGACATGAATGTCGTGATGACATCAAGTGGAGGCCTTATCGAGGTTCAAGGTACGGCAGAAGGCGAGCCATTTAGCCGCGAGCAGGCCACGGTGATGCTCGATTTGGCCGATAAGGGCATCAAGCAGCTCCTTAAGTCACAGCAAGCCTGCTGGCTTTCGTGAATGGTTCGCGCGAAATCCCAGGCAGGTGTGACTTTGATCGACGATTTAGTTCTCGCTAGTTCAAACGAAGGAAAGCTTCTTGAGTTTCAAAGTCTACTTGCCCCTTATGGACTTAGACTCTGGTCGCAGCGAGAACTTGGTATCGAAGCGCCTGCTGAACCTCATGCCAGCTTTCTTGAAAACGCCTTGACCAAGGCGAGAGCCGCCTCACGTCGTACGGGCCGTGCCGCACTTGCAGACGACTCGGGGATTTGCATTGCTTTACTCAAGGACCAACCTGGCGTGCTTTCAGCCCGATGGGCGGAATTGCACGGCGGACCTCATCATGACGATGCAAACAATAAGCTTGTAAATCAACAACTTAATGGTCAAATCTCCGCAGCGTATTTTATTTGCGTTTTAGTGCTGTTGCGATGGCCCGAGGACCCAGTACCCCTCATTGCCGAGGGTCGATGGCATGGACGGTGGCTGCGTGAGGCGAGGGGTGAAGCTGGGTTTGGCTACGATCCCCACTTTCTTCCTGATGGTCAGTTACTGACCGCTGCCGAGATGCCTATAGCTCAGAAAAACAGCATGAGCCATCGAGCATTGGCGATCAATCGACTGATCAAGCAAATGCTCGATTTGGGTTTGATAGTCAACCGCGGATCTGCGGGCAACTAGGTCATGGCTGAAAGCCTAAAGGCAATCACTGAGATCAGCCTTGTTCGTCATGACGAGATACGCCTGCCGTTTCCGCCGCCCCTTGGCCTTTATATTCATATGCCATGGTGCGTAAGGAAGTGTCCTTATTGCGACTTCAATTCACACGAGGCCGCAAATCTCTTAACGACCAATGGGAGGGTTAATCTCCAAAACACCGATTCGCTCTTTGCACCCTACATCGATGCCTTGATCTGTGATCTTGAGGGTTCGCTTGCGTCAGTCTGGGGCCGCAACGTACAAACCGTCTTCATTGGCGGCGGTACGCCCAGCCTGTGCCCACCGCCGCTCATGGCGAAACTACTCGATGCGGTTCGAAGTCTGCTGAGGCTCTCTGCAGACGCGGAGATCACCATGGAGGCAAACCCAGGCAGTTTTGAGCGCGAGCGTTTTGAAGCTTTTGCAGCGACTGGCGTGAATCGACTTAGCCTGGGTGTACAAAGCTTTTCAGATGATTGCCTAAGGCGCATCGGTCGCATTCACGATGGCTCGCAATCACATTTCGCGCTTGACGCTGCGATTCGAATCTTTCCACGGGTCAATATTGATTTGATGTACGGCCAGCCAGGGCAAGATCTCGCAAGCTTAGGGAGTGACTTGGCAGCAGCTCTTCATTACGTCGATAAAGGATTAAGCCATTTATCGCTTTATCAATTCACCATCGAGCCGAATACCGTCTTCGCTAAGCACGCTCCAGCGTGCATGCCTGACGAGGATCTGCTCGAGTCGATGCAATGGCTGATTGAGTCGAACCTGGCGCATGCTGGCTTTGAGCAGTACGAAGTATCGGCTTTGGCCCAAAACGGGCAGCGTTGTCGACACAATCTTAACTACTGGCAGTTCGGCGACTACTTAGGGATCGGCGCGGGTGCACACGGGAAAATCAGTGATCATCAGGGCATAAGACGTACCGTGCGGCGACGAAATCCAGAGCTTTACATGGACTCTTTAATCCCCGAATCAGGCAAACAGCACTACACGGAGCGATGGCTGGCTCCGAGTGACTTACCCTTTGAGTTTATGCTCAACGTTCTACGACTGAAGGATGGGGTGCCAAGTCACTGGTGGCAGGAGCGTACCGGTTTACCAGCAACTGTTCTTGCTCAGATGGCCAATCAAGCAGTCAGCAAGGGTCTACTTGATCAAAATCCGACGCACTGGCGAGCAAGCGATTTGGGCTGGCGTTTCCTTAATGACTTGCAAGCTTCTTTTTTGCGCGATACACCATAATGGCGCATAATGCACCATCGCAGTGCATTATGCGATTGCTTGCACCATAGCCGGGCAAGCAGAGGCTTATCAAGCCAAATGTAAGTGCGTGAGTGCCTGAAGAATACGGCCCTTTGCCTGGCACACTTTATGCTGCAATTATCTTGTCGGTCGTGCTGAGCCCATCTTCTTGGTTCGAACGAATAGAATTCTCAGGCCTTATCGGGACGCGCTCGCAACCCATACTAATTTTTGCCCTTCAACTCATGGAGATTAAATGATGTCGAAGTCTGTACAAGACGTCCTAAAAATGGTGAAAGACAACGACGTAAAGTTTGTCGATTTTCGGTTCACTGACACCCGCGGTAAAGAGCAGCACGTAAGCGTACCCGTATCCGCGTTTGATGAAGAAAAGTTCAGTGCGGGCCATGCATTTGACGGCTCGTCGATTGCAGGTTGGAAGGGCATCGAAGCCTCCGATATGCTGCTGATGCCCGATCCTACAACGGCAAACATGGATCCTTTCCGTGAAGAATCCACACTCATCTTGAGTTGTGATGTGGTCGAGCCATCTGACGGCAAGGGCTATTCTCGCGATCCTCGGTCCATCGCAAAGCGGGCCGAGGCTTACCTGAAGGCATCGGGCATCGGCGATACGGCTTACTTTGGTCCAGAGCCTGAGTTCTTCATTTTTGATTCGGTCACCTGGTGGTCCGACATGTCAGGAAGCTCGGTGAAGATCCATTCCGAGGAGGCCTCATGGAGTAGTGGCAAAGATATCGAAGGAGGCAATCTGGCTCATCGCCCCGCGGTAAAGGGGGGCTACTTCCCAGTACCTCCGGTCGACTCCTTTCAGGATATGCGTTCTGAAATGTGCTTGATACTCGAGCAAATGGGTGTGCCTGTCGAAGTTCATCACCATGAAGTCGCAGGCGCAGGTCAATGTGAAATCGGAACCAGGTTTTCGACACTTGTTCAACGCGCTGACTGGACACAAGTGCTTAAGTATGTCGTTCATAACGTTGCAGCAAGCTATGGCAAAACTGCCACCTTTATGCCAAAGCCAGTCGTTGGCGACAACGGATCAGGGATGCACTGCCACCAGTCTGTGTGGAAAGATGGACACAATCTTTTCGCTGGCGATAAATACGCAGGCCTATCTGACTTTGCGCTTTACTACATTGGCGGCATTATCAAACATGCACGTGCACTCAATGCAATCACAAACCCTGGTACAAATTCTTATAAACGTCTTGTGCCTGGCTTTGAAGCACCGGTCAAGCTTGCCTATTCAGCCCGTAATCGCTCCGCTTCAATTCGTATACCTTATGTGAGCAATCCGAAGGGACGTCGGATCGAAGTGCGTTTCCCCGATCCCACCGCCAACCCATATCTTGCCTTCGCAGCGATGTTGATGGCTGGTCTTGACGGTGTTCAAAACAAGATTCACCCCGGTGAAGCGGCTGACAAGAATCTTTACGACCTGCCACCCGAAGAGGATGCAAAGATTCCTACAGTTTGCTCGAGCCTCGACCAAGCACTTGAGCAACTCGATAAAGATCGCGAATTCCTAACGCGTGGAGGTGTCTTCAGTGATGAAATGATCGATGCATTTATCGCATTGAAGATGGAGGAAGTCACACGGTTCCGTATGACAACCCATCCTATTGAGTTTGATATGTACTACTCGCTTTAATGAGTCATTGAGGTAGGACCGAGAAAAGGGGCGCGTTGAGTCGCCCCTTTTTTTGTACTGATGATCAGGATTTAGTCAAAACTAACGCGATATATACCGCTCTCATTCATCGTGCGTAAGGCCTAAATGAAGTCCATCGAGCATGCGAGTTTTATGGCGCTAAATCTTGCTGCTTCAGCAATCGTATTGCTCGACCACGCGGGCAATGTTGTATTCATGAATTTGGCCGCAGAGCAACTATTTGAGTGCACCTCTCGCTCCTTGCAGGGACAGGCTTTTTGGCGTTCCTTCGTTGATGGCGCACCGATCGAACATTTGTTCTGGGACGGGAAGCGCCTGATGTACGGTGCCAAGCGTTTTGAACTTAGTTTGACTAGACCTGGTAGAGAGCCTCTTCATTGTGCATGCACCGCGGTTGTGCCCGAGGGCGCTGATTTGGGGCTCGTACTGGAATTTCAAGCACTTGAGCAAAGGCGACGCGTTGATCGTGAAAATCGAATTTATGACTCCGCGAAGGCAAACCACGAACTACTTAGAAATCTTGCCCATGAAGTGAAGAATCCACTGGGCGGTATTCGCGGCGCAGCTCAACTGCTTGAAATCGATCTTCCTGGTGCACATTTTCGAGAATATACACAGGTCATTATCAGCGAAGCCGATCGATTGCAAAAGCTGGTCGACCGATTACTCGCTCCTCAGAAACATTTACCAAAAATAGAACTATTCAATATTCATCAGGTATGCGATCGTGTTGGCTCCTTAATCACGGTGGAGTATCCCAAAGGCATCAACCTTTGTCGTGACTATGACGCTAGCCTTCCCGAGGTTGAGGGCGACCTTGAACAAATCATCCAAGCGGTCTTAAATCTTGCTCGCAATGCCGCGCAAGCGATGCTGGGCCAGGGCACAATTACATTTAAAACCCGCATAGCTCGCCAAGTGACGATTGGTCGAGTACGACATCGTTTGGCATTGGATTTGCATGTTATTGACAACGGGCCAGGGGTGCCACTTGATTTGCGAGAATCGATCTTTTATCCCTTGGTCACCGGCCGGGCTGGTGGCAGCGGTCTGGGATTATCAATGGCTCAATCGTTAGTCCAGCAACATGGCGGGATCATTGAGTTTGACAGCAAACCCGGGGAAACCGACTTTAAGGTAAGGCTCCCATTGATAGGCGGCAAGAAGCGATGAAGGGAATCTGGATCGTAGATGATGACCAGTCGATCCGTTGGGTGCTTGAGCGGGCAGTTCAACGAGAAGGATTAGCGGTTCGCTGCTTTGACAATGCTCAGGAGTGCCTATTGGCGCTAGAGCAAGAGGCACCGCAAGTACTTGTATCAGATATTAGAATGCCTGGCACAAATGGTTTGGAGTTGCTTGAGCGTGTCCGTCGTCAAAGGCCTGCGCTTCCTGTAATCATCACCACGGCCTACTCTGATCTTGACAGCGCGGTATCTGCATTCAGGGGAGGTGCCTTTGAGTACCTACCCAAGCCATTTGACTTATCACACGCCATGGAGTTAATCAGGCGTGCTGTCCAAGAGTCTGGACGCGAATCGGTAGAAGCGCAACAAGAGTTGGTTGCTACCGACATGCTCGGACAAGCGCCTGCCATGCAAGAGGTATTTAGAGCGATCGGGAGGCTCGCTTCCTCAAGTGTTACTGTGTTAATAACGGGCGAATCAGGAACTGGCAAAGAGCTTGTAGCAAGAGCTTTACATCGCCACAGTATCCGAGCTAAAGGCCCTTTTGTTGCCCTCAACACCGCGGCGATTCCAAAGGATTTACTAGAGTCTGAGCTCTTCGGGCATGAGCGTGGCTCGTTTACCGGTGCCCAGCAGCAGCGTCGCGGCCGATTCGAACAGGCAGAGGGTGGTACGCTTTTTCTTGACGAAATTGGCGATATGCCGGCTGAGCTTCAAACCAGGCTGCTCCGGGTTCTTGCTGATGGCCAGTTCTACCGCGTTGGTGGTCAGCAGGCCCTGCAAGCAAATGTCAGAGTCATTGCTGCGACTCATCAGGATTTAGAACAACGAGTTCACCAAGGCCAGTTTCGCGAAGATTTATTTCATCGGCTTAACGTCATTCGTCTTCGGTTGCCGGCGCTACGCGAACGGGTTGAAGACATCCCGCTGCTGAGTCGGCATTTCTTGCAGCGAAGTGCTAAAGAACTCGGCGTTGAGGTCAAGCGCTTGTCTGATGATGCTCAGAACGCCTTATGTAAGTTCTCTTGGCCCGGCAACGTGCGTCAACTGGAAAATACCTGTCACTGGATAAGCGTCATGGCCCCTGCGCAAGTTGTTGAGGGCAAGGATTTGCCATCAGAATTCAAACAGCTAACACCCCGAGGCCTTGCGCTGACCAACGGCACCTCTGGCCCACACGGGCTGGCTTCCAATGGTCAAAACTCAGGTCCTGCGATATCTGCAGATCTACATCAAAGGCAACTCGTGCCCGTGTCCGATCATCTCCTAAGTGCGCATACCTTACAGATGCCCGAGCCAGGGCTTAGTGGCGCAAAACAAGCGCATGATGGGATGGATAGTGCATGGGAGCAGGGATTGATCCAAGAGGTACAGCGTTCGTTAGCGAGTCAAACAGGCATACCCGATAATTCAGTCTTAATGGATCACTTGACGCGCCGGTTTGAATCAATCGTCATTCGGACAGCTCTTAGGCACACAAGAGGGCGGCGTATCGATGCTGCGTCACGGCTTGGCATCGGCCGCAATACGATTACAAGAAAGATACAGGAGCTTAAGTTAGAGGATGATCATTGGTGATGCGACGACCGAGTCTTGCCAACACCGGCGCATGATCTGAAGCCTTTTCTGCTTTCCGAACCTGCCGAACAATTTCACATGACGTTAACAAAGGCACTAGTGGTTGGCTGATGAGAATGTGATCAATGCGAAGGCCTTTATTTTTTTGAAATGCAAGTTGTCGATAGTCCCACCAACTATAAACTCGGCTCAGTGGCTCTAGATGACGAAAACAGTCGGTTAATCCGAGATCGAGAAGTCCTTGAAATCGGATTCTTTCTTCGGATGTACAAAGCACTTGATTTCGCCACAACTCCGCATCGTGAACATCAATGTCTTGGGGCGCAATATTGAAATCGCCAAGTAGAGCGAATGGGTGGCGACACAAATCACTATTGCTTAAAAAACCATAAAGCTTATCAAGCCAATTCAATTTGTACTTAAATTTGTCAGAATCTACAGCCTGCCCGTTTGGCACGTAAGCGCAAGCAATCACTAAATCGTCTATTTGCGCAAGGATGAATCGTTGTTGCGGGTCATCCAACTCAGGAAGCTGACTTTGGATGAGCTTCATGTCCTGAAATCGATCAAGACGGGCCAGGATCGCGACGCCATTGTAGGTTGGCTGCCCTATATGAAAGGCGTGATAGCCTAATTCGCGTAAGGCTTCGTAGGGGAAGCGATCATCTGTCATCTTGGTTTCTTGAAGGCAGATGACATCCCAGCGTTGGGTCTGTAGCAGCGTCTTGAGTTGCTCAAAGCGCACTTTAAGCGAATTCACATTCCAACTGCAAATGCTCAGATCAGCATCAGGCAGCATGACTTGCTCCAATGTGCTCAGTACCGCTTAATCCATAGAGCGTAAGCAAAGCATCAAGCCTTGGTTCACGATTCATGAAGGCCTTGAAGTGTTCGATAGCTGGTCGCACGCTTCCAAGGGCAAGGATTTCCTGCAAGAATCGTTGCCCAAGCTTCGAACGCTTCTCATGCTTAATCGATCTAATTTCCCCATCAATAGTCTCTGTAAACGCTAAATAGCAGTCAGCCGAAAGGACTTCAGCCCACAAATAACTGTAATAACCCGCTGCATAGCCGCCAGCAAAAATATGTGAAAAAGCGTGCGGAAAGCGATTCCATTCGGGGTAGGGCACGACAGCGACCTGACTTCTCACGTCATTCAGCAAAGCCATAATCTCGTTGGGTTTGGCCGGAGCGAGTCGCTCGTGAAGTGCTAAATCAAATAGACCAAACTCAAGTTGCCTAATTAAATACATACCCATCATGAAGTGTTTAGCTTTCAGCATGCGTTGGTATAGCGGTGCCGGAAGGCTAGCGCCACTTTCAACATGCTCGGTCATTTGTTGAATCTGATCCCATTCCCAAGCAAAGTTTTCAAGAAACTGGCTTGGCAACTCAACGGCATCCCACTCCACACCATTGAGGCCAGACACTCTAGGCTCATGCATATCGGTAAGAACATGGTGCAGGCCATGTCCGAATTCATGAAAAAGTGTGGTTACCTCGTCATGGGTTAGCGTTGCAGGACGTGAACCAACGGGCGCTTGGAAATTGCAGGTTAACCATGCCATGGGCGCAGCAATGCTGTGGCCTATACGCCGACGATTGGCAGCTACATTCATCCATGCCCCACTTCTTTTCCCTGGGCGTGAGTAGAGGTCAAGATAAACATAGGCCCTAGCAGTCTCATCGGTGTTGCCATATATTGCATAACACCTTACATCCTTGTGCCATACAGGAAGGTTCACCAGCTGAAAGCGATATGCAAATAGCTTTTGTATCAATTGAAAAAGACCGTCAAGCACTTTGTCGAGCTGAAAATACGCCTTTACTTCCTGATCCGAGAAATCGAACAAACGTTGCTTCAGTTGTTGAGAAACATAAGGAATATCCCAAGCCTCTAGTTTCTCAATGCCAAGTTGCCTGCTAGCAAAGTCTGCAAGTTGCGTGATCTCTTGTTGGGCTTGAGGTTTTACTCGTGCGTGTAAATCCAGCAAAAAGGACTTAACCGCACTACTTGAACTCGCCATCTTCGGTTGCAAAGACATCGCAACAAAATTATCAAAGCCGAGCAACTTCGCACTTGCCTGACGAAGGGCTAGAATCTTCTCCATCAGTGGCCCATTGTCAAATGTTGGATCACCTTGGTCTGAAGCAAGGGTGCTGTAGATGCGATACATTTTCTCGCGTAACTTCCTGTCGTGAGCATATTGCATGACTGGAAGATACGATGGCATATGAGGCGTAAACCGCCACCCTTCTTGACCGTGCTCTTTTGCCTGTTGGCGTGCAGCTTCAATAACATCTTCAGGTAGACCATCAAGGCCCGATGGTTCTTCAACCATACAAGACGCTGCATTGATAGCATCTAGAACGTTCTCAGAAAATTTTTGTCCGTGTTCACTTAACGATTTGATGAGCAGGGCAAGTTCAGCGCGCTGCTCAGGTGGCAATTCAGCGCCAGACAGTCTGAAGTCCTGGATTGCTAAGTCAAGACTTCGCTGTCGTTGCAAGTCGACTGTTGATCCACAGTCTGATGACATCGATTGTCTTAGTCGCTTAAAGCAATCAAGAAGCCCTTGGTCTTGCTCGAGCGCTGTGTAGAAGTCAGTCACCTGCGGCAGCATAAGATTGAATGCTTTGCGCCACTCGGCTTGATCCATGACCGCATTGAGGTGCCCAACTACTCCCCAACTCCGAGATAGTGCATCTAACGCATCGTCAAATGGCGCAACAATTGCGTCCCATCCTAACGCAATATCTTTTTGCGAAATGGCTTGAAGCTCGGCTCTCGCGCGAGCCAGTAATGCACTAATGGCGGGCTCGATGTGTTCAGCTTTAATCAGCGGGTAATCAACATGTGGGGCAGGGTTGAGCAGTGGATTATTCATGGTCGAAGGCTAGAAGGCGAAGAATCAATATGGTTGAGTAAACTAGATGTCTATAACGTTTTAAAAGAATTTAACTCTATCAAATTGCATAGCATTACATACTAGAACGTTCTTCGGGCGGCCTTTAGGGTGTTTGATAGCAACATCGCAATTGTCATGGGTCCAACGCCTCCTGGCACGGGCGTAATCCAAGACGCTTTCTTGCTTGCCGATTCAAAATCAACATCACCGCAAAGACGACCTGAGTCGAGTCGATTAATGCCCACATCGATCACGACAGCGCCGGGCTTGATCATCGAGCCCTTGATGAAGCCTGCTCTTCCAACAGCAGCAATCAGCACATCGGCGCGCTGGCAGTGTGCGTGCAAGTCTTTGGTTTTACTGTTACAAAGCGTGACGGTCGCGCCTGCTGCCAGTAGCAACATGGCTTGCGGTTTGCCCACAATATTGCTTGCACCTACGACGACGGCTTCAGCACCGCGTAAATTGAATCCGGTGTGTTCAAGTAAGACCATAACCCCGGCAGGCGTGCATGGCACTAGCCGAGGCTGTCCCGAAAAGAGTGCTCCGCTGTTTATCGGATGAAAACCATCAACATCTTTGTTTGGGTCAATGCGGTCGATGAGTTTGGATGCACTCAGATGCTTTGGTAGCGGTAGTTGCACCAAGATTCCATGGACTTGTGAGTCCTGGTTGAGCCTATCGATGTGATCGACCAAGTTTTGCTCAGTACTGTCAGCTGGCAGGCGTCTATGTTCCGAGATAATCCCAGCTTCTTCGCAAGCCTTTACTTTGTTTTTGACGTACACAGAGGATGCTGGATCATCGCCGACTTGAATGACGACAAGACGAGGCCGTGGGAGATCAGCTGGCCAGCGATCGACTTCTTGCCGGATTGAAGCACGCAGCTCTGCAGCAATAGCCTGACCTGTGATGATCGATGCATGTGTCATGGGATCTCTCTTTAGCTTAGGGTAATATACGGGTTGTGACTTGCAATTGGTGCTTTGTGCACTTCGCGTTATAATAGCGAGCTTCGTTGGGGGTATAGCTCAGCTGGGAGAGCGCTTGCATGGCATGCAAGAGGTCAGCGGTTCGATCCCGCTTACCTCCACCAAGAACATGGTCCCGTTCGTCTAGAGGCCTAGGACATCACCCTTTCACGGTGAGTACAGGGGTTCGAATCCCCTACGGGACGCCAATTACTACCATGTCTTCATCAAACGATCCTCCGCCCATTGATTCAGGGTGGAGATCTGTGCGTTTGAGGGTTAGGCGCACAAGCCGGCGCCTTCGCAGGCTTGACCCCACTGTGAGGGGGATGATTTGGACTGCGCTCGCAGGCTTTATTTTTTCCCTTCTGAACGCAACCATGCGCTGGCTTGCGCTCGAACTGCATCCGTTTCAAGCGCAGTTTTTACGTTATTTGTTTGGCGCCCTTGTGATGTTTCCGCTGATTCTTCGAACGGGATTCGTCGCTTATCGCCCCAATCACTGGTTGGGTCAAATCTGGCGTGGCGCACTACATACGCTTGGGCTCAGTCTTTGGTTCCTGGCGCTACCGAGGATATCGCTCGCCGATATGACGGCTATAGGATTTACCGGGCCAATATTTATCATGATTGGAGCGATCTGGTTTCTTAAAGAGCAAGCTCGCTGGGATCGCTGGCTTGCAGCACTGCTTGGGTTAACAGGTGTCATGGTTGTGGTCGGGCCTCAGCTGTCTGGTGCCGGTGGGCTTTACCACTTGCTGATGTTGGCTAGCTCGCCGGTCTTTGCCGCTTCGTTTCTTTTAACAAAACTTCTTACCCGATACGATCGACCCGAAGTGATCGTAGTCTGGCAGTCAATCACCGTAACGCTGTTTAGCTTGCCCATGGCGTTGTTTGTTTGGAAACATTTAAGTCTTTGGCAGTGGTTTTGGTTTCTGGTTTGCGGTGCTTTAGGAAGCGCCGGTCACTACTGCTTGACCCGCTCGTTTGGCGTGAGCGATATCTCATCCACACAATCGGTAAAGTTTCTCGATCTTGTTTGGGCTAGTCTTCTTGGCTGGTTGATCTTTTCTGACGTTCCAGCGAGCGCTACCTTGCTTGGGGCTTTGGTCATACTCGGCTCGACTATTTGGCTGGCTCGACGAGAATCGCGCAGATCCTCACAAGCCTGACGCTGATGCCTTAAATGCCGCTTGGGCCCGATTCGCTGCGCCGAAGGCTTTGAGTATTGCGCTCACATGTGTTTTAACGGTCGACAGGCTAAGCCCTAGCTCATCGGATATGCGTTTGTTTGGATGGCCTTGTTCCAACAGTCGCAGAACCTCGTATTGACGAGCTGATAAATGACGCGAGCGTGGTTGCCGTGAACTTAGAATCTCTCGCGGCCTTATGCCCAAAGTCCGCGGCCCTATGCCTAGAGTCTCTGGCTTTAAATATCCGGGCGATCGATCGCTCGAACATCGATTCAGCGGCCTTTGAATATGTTGTCGGCTCCAGAGAACGTCGAGCCTCTCAAACAGTTGAGCGCTAGTCGCGTTCTTGTCTACATAGCCGCTCGCGCCAAGGCGCAAAAATCGCTGCATCAGCTTTCGGTCGGCGCAAGTGCTGAACAGAAGGACTTGACTGCCGAAGGGACGAAGTAAGCGTTTGATGCGACCGTCCGATACGTGTCGATGCGATCCTGAGCGTTCGCAAAGATCAGAGGTTTCAGGGTCAATGAGCAATTGGGTGTTTGAGCTATCAAGACCATGTAAGGCCTCCAATTCCCGAAGCGCGTGTAGCTTGTAAAGCATCACATCGCGTACCAGTGCGATTAACTCGTGAACAATGCATTGCTGGTCGATGACGATCAAACCAGGCATGGCCCATCGATTTTTCACCTGACGTTGAATGCTTTGATCATCAAAAGTTTGAAAGGAAGGTAGTCGCATAGGATTGGGCAGTAAGGACGTTTTAGAGTGCGCAGGCAAACCTGCTTTTAGCTGGTCACGAGGCTGATCGATTAGACTTGCCAGCGATGAAGCATGAAAAAAAGATCTCAGCCAAACCCAATCAATCCTGGCGTTTTTGTATAGCCCCGATGATGGATTGGACCGACCGACACTGTCGTCATCTGCACCGTATGCTTTCTCGACATGCCAGGCTCTACACCGAAATGGTTACAACAGGGGCCTTGCTTTACGGAGACGCGGCTAAACATTTGGCCTTTGATCCGCTTGAGCATCCGGTCGCGCTGCAACTCGGTGGTAGCGAACCGGAGGATTTGGCCAAGGCTGCAAAGCTTGGGGCGACCTGGGGCTATGACGAGATCAATTTGAATTGTGGCTGCCCGAGCGAACGCGTCCAACGCGGTGCATTTGGTGCCTGCTTAATGCGTGAGCCCAGATTAGTCGCCGACTGTTTTAAGGCCATGGCCGATGCGGTCTCCCTGCCCATTACGATCAAGCACCGTCTTGGCTTGGGCCGTGATGAGGACTTGAACTTACTTCAGACATTCGTCGGTACCCTACACCATGAGGGTTGTCGACATTTTATTGTGCATGCACGAAATGCATGGCTTGAGGGCCTTAGTCCTAAAGACAATCGCGAAGTACCGCCTCTACGCTATGAAACCGTCTACGACTTGGCACGGCAGTTTCCCGACAGCGTCTTTGTGCTCAATGGTGGATTGGCAGATCATGCCCAAGCGCTGCATGCGATAGGCTCGCTTGAGGGTGTGATGTTGGGACGGGCTGCGTATCAACGCCCAGCCCTCTTGGCAGAGGTCGATCGAATCTGGTTTGAGGCTAATGATTCAGACCCCACATGGACTCCGCTCGATCGGCTTGTGGCTGCGTTATCACGCTACCGAGCGTACATGATTGAGCAAATCGCCATCGGTGTGCCTATCTCTTCGATGACTCGTCATATGCTCGGCCTTTTTCAGGGTTTGCCCGGTGCAAGAGTTTTTCGTCGAGACCTATCCGATCAGCAGGCTTTGCGCGCTCAGGGCATTAATTGGTTTGACGCCTCGCTTGCACGGTTCTTAACCGTCCAGCGCACGGCCGCGACATAAGTGAGCACAGCAAACCACATGACCGTCGACAAAACGACCTCGAGACTGGCTAGGTGTTGGCTCATGCCAGATTCAGTGGTGGCTCGAACAACGCCCTCGGTGAAATAAACAAGGCCTGCCATGGACCACCACTGGTGCATCACAATCGACCCTCGCCATATCCAAGGCAAACAAAAAAGAAGTGGCATCACCTTAAGCCATAAAAGCGATCCAGGTCTCAAGGGAGCAAGCCAAAGTTCCCAAACCAAGCCGAGCAAACAGAGAAGCGCCGCTGCGATCGCAGCGGCCTTGCGTGCCTTGGAGGGCGGTATGCGTGCTAAGAGCATGACGGCTTCGCCTTAAGCATTGGGTAATACGCGTCGGGATCGTGCGCCTGCAAGGAAGCGGGCAATCGCCACGCGAACCGCATCGGGTTGCTCAGCCATCATTTGATGACCTGCTTTTTCGATGATTCGCATGTCTGCGCCGATGATGGTTTCTGCTAGGCTTTTAGCCGCTTTGGGTGGGGTCATGAGATCGAGTGCTCCACTAAGGATCAGGGTGGGCTGCTTAATCGCTTGAGCACATTCGAGGCCCCGGTTGTAAGCGTTACAAGCCATGAAATCGTTGAACAAAACACCTGGCTTTTGCCGTTCCATCAATCGGCGCGCCTGGTTGTAAATCGAAAATCCTGGGCCTGGTGTGCCCGGTAAATGCGTGATCCCGCTATGTGACCAGCGAGTAATCATTGCGAAGGCTTTTTGTTCGTCGTGTTGGGCGGCGTCGAGCAGGGCATCGGAAACACGCATAGGAAAAGCTGAACCAAGTAAAACATTAGCCCAGCTTTGGTCAGGCCTGCTGGCTGCAGCTTCCAAAGCAATCAGTGAACCCATGCTGTGGCCAAGCCATGCAGCCGCGCTAATATCCAGGCTGTCTAGCAAATCGCTACACCAGGCAGCCATGGCCTGAACCGTCTCGCATAAAGGGCCCTCGCTAAGACCGTGAGCTGGCAAATCGACGGCGATTACGTTATAGCCGTGATGCGCAAGCCAACGCGACTGCATAATCCAGACACTGTGGTCGTTTTGTGCGCCATGGATCATCAAGACTGATGGTAAGTCCGGACGAAAGGCCTTAGATCCGGTATAGATATAAACACTTTGCTGACCGAGTTTCACTTCCATGCCATCACCTTTTGGGAAACGCCACACGGAAGGCGCGCTTTAAGTCGTCGATTAAGTCATCGGGATCCTCAAGACCGATCGATAGCCTAAGGGTCGCTTCGCCGATGCCCGCGGCTTTGAGCGCTTGCTCGTCCATGCGGAAATGCGTTGTCGAGGCAGGATGAATTACCAGCGAGCGCGCATCACCGACGTTGGCAAGATGTGAGAAGACTTGCAAGGCTTCAACGAAGGCACGACCCTGATCGCGATTGCCTGCAAGCTCAACCGAAAAGACCGCGCCAGATCCTTTAGGCATGAGCCGCTTGGCCAGTTCATGGTCTGGATGACTTGCGAGGCCAGGATAAGAGACCTTGCGAACCTGAGCGTGCGACTCAAGAAAATGTGCGACCTCAAGCGTATTGCTGACATGTCGCTGCATGCGAAGCGATAAGGTCTCAATGCCCTGCAAAATCTGGAAGGCATTCATTGGGCTGAGGCATGCGCCAAAATCCCTCAAAGCTTCGCGACGAGCGCGAAGCAAAAAAGGGGCGACTGTCGACTCCTCGGCAAACACCATGCCATGGAATCCTTCGTAAGGCTGGGTCAGCTCGGGAAACCGTTCACTAGCCATCCAATCGAAGCGCCCACCATCCACGACAACGCCCCCCAGTACCGTGCCATGTCCACAAAGAAATTTGGTGGCTGAGTGGTAAACGAGATCAGCGCCCCATTCGATCGGTCGAATCAACCAAGGCGTGGTGAAGGTCGAGTCAACAAGTAAAGGTATACCGTGCCGATGCGCGATGGCCGAGACCTGCGGAATGTCGAGCACATCAAGGCCAGGGTTTCCCAGCGTTTCGCCAAACAGTAGTTTAGTGTTCGGACGTATTGCCGCATTCCAGGCCTTAAGATCGTTCGGGGCCACGAAGGTGGTTTGAATGCCAAAGCGCGCAAGCGTGTAGTGCAGAAGGTTGTGAGAGCCGCCGTACAGCGCTGTTGAAGCAACAATATGCGATCCCGATCCTGCCAAGGTCGCGATGGCGAGGTGCAATGCTGCTTGGCCGCTTGCGGTCGCAATCGCGCCGACACCCGCATCGAGCGCTGCCATCCGCTCTTCAAACACGGCGACCGTTGGGTTGCTCAGACGCGAATAAACATGGCCCGACTGCTCCATATTAAATAGACCCGCAGCGGCATCGGAATCTTTAAAAACAAAGGCAGTTGTTAAGTGAATCGGCGTTGCTCTCGATCCATGCGTTGCGTCGGGCGACGCACCTGCATGAACGGCAAGTGTGTCAAAGCGATAGTAATCATCGTCCGCCATGGCTTAATCCTGTGATCGAAACAAGGTCCTGATGCTAGCATCAGGGATCCGCGATGGTTGAGTTGTTGCGATCCGTCATCTGAGCAATAGTTGAGCGATCGCGATCGGGCAATCTTGGCGGGGGTTGACCTGTGGCAATCTCCGATGGGTATGCAGGTCGATGTGGCGTTTATTGGTGCAAGGAATAGGTCCACTTAGTCATGTTGGTACGCGATATTTTGAGAGTAAAAGGGACAGCGCTCTTTACCGTTGGTCCTGAGACGCTGCTATCGGAGTGCGTGACGGTAATGGCTGACCTGGATATCGGTTCACTGGTTGTGATGGACCAAGGACGCCTTGCTGGCATGCTTTCCTTCCGCGAGGTCTTACGAGTATTGGCACAAAGGCAACGCGAACAGCGCATCGGCCCAACGCCCACCATGTCCTTGATCAAGGCGTCGGAAGTCATGGAGCCAAAACCCAGAATTGCCAGCCCAGACATGGATGTCAACGATCTGCGCAAGATGATGCTCGAGCATCATGATCGGTATGTACCTGTGATGGATGCTCAAGTGTTGCTCGGGGTAGTCTCTTTTTATGACGTCGCGCGGGCTGTGCTCGATGCGCAAAGTTTCGAAAACCGCATGCTCAAAGCTTATATTAAAGACTGGCCAACAGAGGGGTAAACCAATGCACATCCTTATATCGAACGATGACGGCTACCTCTCGCCAGGACTTGCTGCGCTTGCGCAAGCCATGCAGGCCTTCGGCAAGGTCACGGTTGTTGCCCCAGATCGCGATCGAAGTGGTGCATCGAATTCGCTAACTCTTGATGCGCCACTAACGGTTCGCAAGGCACCCAGTGGCTACTATTTTATTAACGGTACCCCGACCGATTGCGTTCATATGGCCATCACAGGACTTCTTGATGAAGAGCCGGCGTTGGTGGTTTCAGGTATCAATAACGGCCCGAATATGGGCGACGACACGATTTACTCAGGGACGGTTGCCGCCGCCATGGAAGGCTTTCTGCTTGGCGTGCCAGCCATTGCCTTTTCACTTCAGTCGCGCTCGTTTGAAGGCTTGGAACCCGCCGCAAAGATAGCGGCCAGCATTGTTAGGAGAGCACTTGACGGGTCAGGTCTGCGCCACCCTTATTTGCTAAATGTCAACATTCCGGGTCACGGCGAGGACATTCACCTTGCACCACTTGTCACCCGCCTCGGCAAGCGTCATATGGCCGAGCCTGTTGTGCCAGCAAAAAACCCTCGCGGCGAGGAGATATGGTGGATCGGTCCAGCCGGAGCGGCAAAAGATGCAGGGCCGGGAACAGATTTTCACGCGCTTGCTCAAGGTCGGGTGTCCATCACACCGCTTGACATTGATCTAACCGCCCATCGACTACTTGGCGACGTCGAGCAATGGCTCAAAAGCCCGAGCTAGTAGGGCGATCGATCCCGCAGGCGGCGCAGCTGCCTGCCGTCAGTGGACTCGGACTCGACTCTGACAAGGCTCGCTTTCATTTAATTGATGCGCTCGCCCAACACTTCCAGCTCGATAGCTCACTCGTTGAGGTCATGCGTGCGGTGCCGCGCCATCGATTTGTTGAGCCCGCCTTTGTGAGCCGTGCCTACGAGGACATGGCACTACCCATTGGTCATCAACAAACCATCTCCAAACCGTCGACGGTCGCCAGAATGCTCGATAGGATCCTTAAGCATCACCATGGTCAAGATCGGAAGTACTTAAAGATTTTAGAAATTGGAACAGGCTGCGGCTATCAAGCAGCACTTCTGTCGCGGCTATTTGGTGAGGTTTTTTCCATTGAAAGAATCAAGGACTTACACCTATTAGCTAAAAAAAATCTCCGCGGCATGCAGTGTTTCAACTTGCGCATGTTATTTGCCGATGGTCTCAAAGGCCTTGCTCAGGCAGCACCCTTTGACGCCATTATCGCCGCTGCTGCCGGTGACTCGATTCCAGAAGCGTGGACCCAGCAACTAAAGCCCGGAGGGATTCTGCTAACACCGGTCACTAGTGCAAACGGCCAGGTTCTCGAGCAGGTTATTTATCTTGGACATGGTAACTTTCAGCATTTACAACTTGATGCGGTACGCTTTGTGCCCTTGCTGCAAGGGACGCGTTAGAGCAGGGCGCGGCGTGTTACCAACCACTCAGGCCAATCTAAACCAATGACACACTCAGTTTGCAAGCTTGATAGCGTGCATGTTTCTGGGCAGCGCAAAGCAACACTCATGCGCGGCAGGTGGACGGTTATAGCCGTCATAGCCATGAGTGGTTGGCTTGCCTCTTGTTCAACGCCTCGAGCACCAGCACCAATCGTTGATCGATCCAGCAAAGTGCCTCCGGTCGTCATCATCTCTTCGGTCGGCCAGGGCAAGCCAAACGCCGACAACTCGGCCATACAAAGCAGCGATACGAAAGGTAAAAGCGCTGCGCCCAGCGCTGTGACGCGCCCAGCTGATCCCGGCCCAGCTGCTTCCCGCCAGGAAACCCCGAGTGATCCGCAAGTATCGCAGGCTCCGGCCGCCAGTGCCAAGCCTATTCGTAATCCCCAAATTATTTCTAGCACGCGCCAAGATATATCGAGCCGTATGGATGTGCCGAATCGAAACGAAAGAAGTCCGGCCTCCGATACGCCAGCGAAGGGCTCAAGTCCGCCATCCGAACCGATGCCACAGGCCTCCACTAGTGCAGCTAAGCCGCCGGATGTAGGCCGCGATGCACCCAAGCCCAATGATTCAAGGGCTGCAATGGCAACAAGCGAGGACAAGGACGCAGACCGCGGTGCTGCGACACCAAAGCCCTCCGAGGCCGACATCGCATGGATTTGGCCAGCAGAAGGAAAGGCCGTTAGCACTTTTAACGGTGGTAAAGGTGGCATCCGCATTGAGGGCCAGTCGGGCGACCCGATACTCGCCATAGGTGATGGCAAGGTCATCTTTGCAGGCCAAGGGCCTAAGGGATATGGAAATTTATTAATCGTGCGCCACGAAGGCGAATTGCTATCCGTCTATGCCCACAACCGAGCTTTGCTTGTCCAAGAGGGGAGTCAAGTCAAAAAGGGTCAAAAGATCGCCGAGATGGGCGATTCGGGTGCTGATCGGATTCAACTTGGCTTCGAGCTTCGCCGTCATGGTAGACCCATTGACCCGCGCACAGCCCTTCCTCAACGTTAGTGCTGCTCCATCTTCCTAACGCACTGATTTGTGTCAGCCGTCTTAGTCTTTGATCTGGAAACCATACCCGATGCGTCGGGTCTTCGAAGAGCTTGGCCAGATCTGCCCAGCGAAGCGCAAGCTTGGTCAGATATAGAACTTGTTAATTTCGCAATGCAGCAGCGAGAAGCGCTCACTGGAAGAGCATTCTTGCCACTGCAATTTCAAAAGGTCGTGGCAATCGGTTGCTTGTTTCGACATCAGACAAGCTCGGCTGAGGTCTTGCGATTGCGATGTCTGGGAAGTGCAGAGGAAAGTGAATCGAATCTGATTCGCGATTTCTTTCGAATCATCGATAAATATGCTCCTCAAATCGTCACTTGGAATGGCTCAGGTTTTGACTTACCGGTACTTCATTACAGGGGGCTCATCCATGGTGTGTCAGCACCGCGATACTGGGATCTAGGCGATGAGGACCGAGATTTTAAGTTTAATAACTATATCAGTCGTTATCACCAGCGACACACCGATCTGATGGATTTACTTAGTCTGTATAACGGTCGAGCCGTTGCCTCGCTCGATGAAATAGCGCTACTGTGTGGATTTCCAGGCAAGCAAGGTATGAGTGGAGCTCAGGTGTGGCCGGCCTACTTAGAAGGAAGGATCGAGGAGATCCGCCACTACTGCCTCACCGATGTCCTTAACACATGGCTCGTTTGGTGCCGGTTTCAACATATGCGTGGCGTGTACTCGCTAGAACGTTATGAACATGAAGTCATATTGGCCAGGCAAATGCTCGGTGAACAGAGCGACGCTCGTTGGGGAGAGTTCCTCACTGCTTGGAAAGGTCTTTAAGCATGGCAAGAGGTCGTCGCCAACGAGAGGGTCATGCCGAGAACCTGCCTGAGTTAATGTTGGACATTGAATCAGTTGATTTGGAAGGCCAGGGCGTGGCTCGGACCGATGGAAAGGTGATTTTTGTTGAAAACGCCTTGCCGGGCGAGCGCGTGCTTGCGCGAATCGTCAAGCGGGGTACGCGTTTTGATCGCGCAATTTCAACCCGGATTATCAAGGCCTCAAGTGGGCGAGTCTCGCCCCAATGTTCTTATTTTGGGGTCTGTGGCGGATGCAGCATGCAACACATGGATGCCGCGATGCAACTCGCGGTTAAGCAGCGGGTACTTGAGGATCAACTCTGGCACCTCGCGCGCATCAAGCCGCAACACATGCTTGCACCAATTGCAGGCCCAGCCTGGGCTTACCGACATAGGGCTCGCTTAAGTGTCAGGGATGTGATTAAAAAGGGTGAGGTTCTTGTTGGATTTCACGAACGCTCCTCGAGCTATGTTGCACAAATGAATAGCTGCCAGGTTTTGACTGAAGAGGCCTCAGGCCTGATACCTCAACTCAAGCGGCTCATTGAATCGCTGAGCATTAGGCAGCGCGTGCCTCAAATTGAACTTGCGCAAGGCAGCAAGGTATTAGCACTGGTGTTTAGGGTGCTCGACCCGCCTGACGCTTTCGATTTGGACAAACTCAAGTCTTTTGGTGACCATCATCGCCTGGAGATTTGGCTGCAAAGCAAAGGTCCTGACTCGATTCAATTAATTCATCCCGCCGAGTCGGCCTTGAGTTACCGGCTAAGGGACTTTGCACTCGATTATCCCTTTCGGCCGACAGACTTTACCCAGGTTAATCATCTCGTCAATGAGGTGCTCGTACGAAAAGCGGTCAGACTTCTCGATCTAAACGTCGAGGATGAGGTGCTTGACTTATTTTGCGGCCTTGGAAATTTCAGCCTTGCTATTGCAAGTATAGCTGCGCGCGTCACAGGCGTGGAGGGCAGCGAGACGCTTATTCGGCGCGCTCAGACGATTGCAGTAAGTCAAGGACTTTCCTCGCGTGTAAATTTTGTTACAGCGAATTTATTTACCTTGAGCGCCGATCACTGGCTCGCCTTCAGAAGGTTTAAGAAAATACTGATCGATCCGCCTCGCGAGGGTGCCCAACAAGTCTGTGAGCTCATCGCCAAACAAGCGTCCAAGCCAGGACGGATTGTTTATATTTCCTGCAATCCAGCAACCCTCGCCCGAGATGCCGCAATCTTGGTTCATCAAGCAGACTACATCTTGGAGAGCGCTGGTGTTGCAAATATGTTTCCACAAACGTCACATGTGGAGTCGGTCGCTGTCTTCACTCGTAGCGAGTAAACATCAACGCAAAACGAGTGGGAGCAGCGACCGCACGACGCCAATAAGATGACCGGTTCTCTTAGTCTCTATCCCCGCCGAAAATCCCAAGAATCGCAAGCAAATTGCTAAAAACGTTATAGACACTTAAATAAATGCTAAGCGTGGCCGTCACGTAATTGTCTTCACCGCCTTGCAAAATGCGCTGGATGTCGACCAAGATGAAAGCTGAAAAAATCGCAATGGCAAGTACCGAGATAGTGAGCATGAGCGCTGGCATTTGAAAGAAAATATTCGCCAGGCTAGCGACGATCAGCAACACAACACCCACGGTCAAAAACTTGCCCATTTGGGTAAAGTCCTTCTTCGACACCGTCGCTATGCCCGCCATCACGGCAAAAACACTCGCGGTCCCGCCAAATGCCATCATGATTAAACTTGCACCGTTTCGAAGACCCAAGACGCTGCCGATTAAACCCGAGAGCATTAACCCCATAAATCCGGTGAACACCAGCAATAGACCTACGCCCGCCGCTGAGTGCTTGTTGCGCTCAATAAGATAAAAGAAGCCGAAGGCCACAGCTAGAAAAGCAATCGCGCCAATAAATGGACTACCGGCAAAGAGGCTGCTGAACTTGGTTTGCACGCCAATCCACGCACCGGCTATTGTTGGAATCATGGATAGGGCAAGCAGGGCAAAGGTGTTTCGAAGGACTTTCTGCTGGCGCGACCGGTCGAGAGTTGGCTCAAATGGGGAAGACCCAGAACCCCAGGTACTCGCCCCCCGCCCGAAGGATGCGCTGTGGATATTTGTCGTCGGCTGGCTTTGAACAGTCACACGTTCGTTATGTTGCAAGCTCATTGTTTAACTCCTTTAGAAGGCCATCACGATTGGCTCGCTTGAATGTAAGGTGAAATGAAGAGAATTTCAATTGACCATACAGCATCAGATTTCATCATCTCGACAAACTTCAATGCTAGTATCTAGGGTTTACTTTTAATTTGACGGCGAACATTATGGCTGTAGAAAAAACCTTATCGATCATTAAACCCGATGCTATTGCCAAGCATGTCATTGGAGCAATTTACGCTCGCTTTGAGGCTGCAGGACTCAAGATCGCAGCGGCCCAGATGATGCACCTCTCGAGATCACAGGCTGAGGCCTTTTATGGGGTCCACAAGGATAGGCCCTTTTTCAAGGATCTCGTCGACTTCATGATTTCGGGCCCGGTTATGGTTCAGGTCTTACAAGGCGAGGGCGCTATTGCCAAGCATCGTGAACTGATGGGTGCAACCGACCCCAAAAAAGCTGCAGCCGGTACGATTCGTGCCGATTTCGCCGATAGTATCGATGCTAATGCGGTTCATGGATCTGACGGCCCGGATACAGCAGCGGCTGAGATAGCATTTTTCTTCCCAGGCATGGCTGTCTTCAACCGCTGATTGTCAAGGCCTTCTCGATACTCAATGCTCGGTGAGTTCACACAATTATTAGGGTGTTCTGAGCCAAGCCTCAAACGACAATTTGAGGCTTGGGGGCAAAAGACCTTTCGAGCAAAGCAGGTGCTTCAGTGGGTCCATCAACGCGGTCATAGCGATTTAAATGCAATGACTGACCTTGCCAAGCCGCTAAGAGAGCGCTTGGCAACCCACTTTCCACTCACCGACCCGGTAGTCATCAGCGACCATGTTGCTGCTGATTTCACAAGGAAGTGGCTGTTTGAGGTAGGCGGTGGCAACGGGGTTGAGACGGTTTTCATTCCTGAGCGAAGGCGGGGCACGCTTTGCGTGTCGCCCCAAGTTGGCTGCGCCGTTGCTTGCAGCTTTTGCTCCACCGGCGCGCAGGGATTCAATCGAAACTTAACCAGTGGCGAAATCATCGCGCAAGTTTGGCTCGCTCGCTCTTTGCTGCTTGGCGATACGAAGCCTTCTCCGATTCGATTAGCGCAGGCAACCCTGCCTGACTCGGGTCAAGCATTCGACGCAGATGAAGAGCTTGAGACATCCGCTGAGGCTGATGGCTCCCATACCAGACCCATCTCCAATGTGGTGTTTATGGGCATGGGCGAGCCGCTTCAGAACTATGAAGCCACGCTTGAAGCTTTAACGACGCTCCTCTCGGATCACGCCTACGGTTTGTCGAGAAGGCGGGTGACCGTGAGTACGTCGGGCGTAGTCCCTATGATTGATCGACTAGCCCGTGATTGCCCGGTGGCACTTGCGGTTTCACTCCACGCTGCTAACGATGACCTGCGCGACCGGTTGGTCCCACTCAACCGAAAATATCCAATCGCTGAGTTGATGAAGTCTTGCCAAGACTATC
This sequence comes from Burkholderiaceae bacterium, assembly GCA_900299025.1. GTDB lineage: Bacteria > Pseudomonadota > Gammaproteobacteria > Burkholderiales > Burkholderiaceae_E > UBA3064. The sequence goes on along the minus strand of OMIE01000049.1, from coordinate 32,098 downwards.
TGCAGCATGCACCCAGAGACTTTATTACCTTCGAGTACACCATGATCAAGGGTGTCAATGATCAGCTCGATCAGGCCAAGGAGCTCGCTTCGCTGCTCAGTAGCATCTCGTCAAAAGTCAATTTGATCCCCTTCAATCCCTTTCCTAGCTCAGGCTTGCAGCGAAGCGACGCCACTCAGATCAGGCGATTTTCTGAAGTGCTTTTGCAACAAGGTATACGGGTAACCATTCGGAAGACGCGGGGCGATGATATTGATGCAGCTTGCGGACAGCTGGCAGGTGAAGTCGTCAACCTCACCAAGCGACGTAAACAAGCATGATTGATTTGAGGCATCGTCGCCAAAAACTAGGTATTAGCCCTCAAGAAATGGCTCAGGGGCTCGGATTGAGTGTGAAGCAGTTTGAACATCTTGAGCGCGGCGAATGGGACGAGCTACCTGGTCCAGCCTTTGTCCGCTCAGTGCTCTTTGCTTACGGGCGTCGTCTTGGTATCGATCAACGCGACGTTCTCGAACAGATGCTGCCCAATGATTTTCGCCATCGGGTGGCTGATTTACATGCCGATGTCGATGATCGGAGGATTCGCCCCAAGGGGCTCTTAGGATTTGCCCATGGTGGTTCGGGCAGCTTCTTAGCCTGGGTCTTCCTAATCCTTGCAAGTCTGTTAGTCCTCGTTCACTATTTCGGAAGACACTGACCCATCGCCGAAACCCTTAAAGCCAGGGATTGTTTCCAACGTGGTGTCTTACCGAGCGACTTCATAAGTATTAAGCCCAATGACTCAGCATGCAAAAGCCCCAAGCATCCCGTCTTCCGTCGAACATGGCAAAGGCCTAGGAGCCATAAGTCTGTCAGAGACCAAGGCGTTGAGGCCTGCGGATCCCATCCCCACCGAAGCCGCAAGCCTACCAAGGCGAAAGTCGCTGCAAAGTATCCTCCGGTGGGGTGCGAAGATCGTACGCATCGGAGGCGACGCCCCGGTGCTGGTACAGTCGATGACAAATACCGACACTGCCGATGTCATCGCGACGGCGATACAGGTCAAGGAACTTGCCGGTGCGGGATCGGAGATTGTCAGGCTAACTGTTAACTCGATCGAAGCAGCAAAGGCAGTACCGGCGATTCGTGAGCAACTCGATCGAATGGACATCGATGTGCCGCTAGTGGGCGACTTCCACTACAACGGCCACAAGCTGCTTCAAGATGTTCCGGCATGCGCTCAAGCGCTCTCGAAGTACCGTATCAACCCGGGAAACGTCGGACTTGGATCGAAGCGCGACAATCATTTTGCATCGCTCATCGAGACGGCGCTACGATGGCAAAAACCGGTGAGAATTGGTGTGAACTGGGGAAGCCTCGATCAGTCAGTGCTGGCGCGATTGATGGATCAAAATGCGAAGCGAAGCAATCCTTGGGGAGCTGCTGCAGTAATGCGGGAAGCGCTCGTTACCTCGGCGCTTGAGAGCACCGAGGCAGCGATTCGTTTAGGAATGGATCCCGCGCAAATCTGTTTATCGGCCAAGGTATCAAGCGTTCAAGATCTTATAGCCGTTTATCGTTCGTTAGCATCACGTTGCGACCAATCACTTCATTTAGGCCTCACGGAGGCTGGCATGGGCAGCAAGGGCATTGTGGCTTCAAGCGCAGCGATGGCAGTTCTGCTGCAAGAGGGCATCGGCGACACCATTAGAGTGTCGCTCACACCTGAACCCGGTGGTGATCGACGCAAAGAAGTGATTGTTGCCCAAGAGCTATTACAAACCATGGGATTGCGGGCTTTCACTCCGATGGTTGTAGCCTGTCCGGGTTGCGGACGAACGACAAGTACTTTTTTTCAGGAGCTTGCTAATGACATCCAAGGCTGGCTGCGAGCGCAGATGCCAACGTGGAGGGCGACATATCCAGGTGTTGAAACCTTACAGATTGCGGTAATGGGTTGCGTTGTTAATGGCCCCGGCGAAAGCCGTCATGCTGATGTTGGCATATCATTACCAGGATCCGGCGAGGCGCCTGTCGCTCCAGTATTTGTCGATGGCGAACGTCGTCTCACGTTAAAGGGTGACCAGATCGCCCGGGATTTCCAAAACATCGTTGAAGATTACGTCAAGACAAGGTTTGGAAAAATTGGTGAGTCAAACAAGGCTTAGGGTCGTGAGGGCTTGACGGCCGAGCAAGGGCGAGCAGCGCGCATCATTGCCTGCAAGTTCTGAGTCGATAAGTTATAAAAAACAAAGATTAAAAGTGAACAAGATACATACTAAGGCTGCACCACTTCAGGGCCTGCGCGGCATGAATGACGTGTTGCCGGCCCAACAAGGCCTATGGCGTTACTTTGAAGAGACGGTGGCCTCAGTGGTTACCAGTTATGGCTATCGGCAAATCCGGACACCCATCCTTGAACACACCGGTTTGTTCTTACGGGGGATTGGCGAAGTCACCGATATCGTTGAGAAGGAAATGTATTCCTTCACTGACGCACTAAACGGTGAGCAACTCACACTAAGGCCTGAATCCACAGCGGGCGTAGTCAGAGCCGTCATTGAACACCACCTCCTTCGTGAAGGTCCTCAGAGACTCTGGTATCAAGGGCCGATGTTTCGTCATGAGCGCCCGCAACGAGGGCGATATCGGCAGTTCCATCAAGTTGGGCTCGAAGCGCTCGGTTTTGAAGGTCCCGACATTGATGCGGAGTTAATGTTGCTTTGTGCACGCCTTTGGGACGAACTGGGGCTTCACAATCTTCATCTTGAAATCAATTCCTTGGGGCAAAGTGAGGAGCGGATTACGCATCGCCAAGCCTTAATCGAGTACTTAAGTGCGCATGAATCCTCGCTTGACGACGATGCCAAGCGCCGACTCCACAGCAACCCCTTGCGGATTCTCGATAGCAAAAATCCGGCTATGCAATCACTGATCGAAGATGCCCCAAAGCTTGATCGCTTTCTCGGCGATGCTTCTCGGGCACACTTTGAAGGCTTACAAGCAATGCTTCGCCGTCGTGGACTGGCCTTTACCATCAATCCACGGCTCGTCCGTGGGCTCGACTACTACAACCTCAGTGTCTTTGAATGGGTGTCAACGAGCACCGATAAAGCGCCGCTCACGGTATGCGGCGGTGGTCGCTACGATGGACTGATCGAGACGCTTGGCGGTAAGTCAGCTCCTGGATGCGGCTTTGCCATTGGTGTTGAGCGAATTCTTGATTTGCTACAAGCTGTTTTGCCAGAACAACACGCCGTCTGTGATGTCTATGTGGTTCACCACGCCCCGCAATCGCATCTCGCAGCGATAGATCTCGCCGAGCAGCTTCGCGACCATGGGCTTGATGTCTTGCTCCACTGCGGAGGCGGCAGCTTCAAGTCGCAATTTCGGCGTGCTGACGCCTCGGGCGCTGCCTATGCGGTTGTGCTGGGAGAAGATGAGATCGCTCAAGGTCAAGCAACCATCAAGGATTTGCGTCAAGCGTCGGCTAGCCAAGCGCAGGTGCCGATGGTCGAAGCAGCCCACTACATTCTGGAACATGGCTTTGGAGTAAAGCACTAATGGCTGAGCATCATTTTGAGCAAGAGGAAGTCGATCGCCTCAAAGACTGGTGGCGGCGCCACGGTCATTTGCTGAGCATTGTTTTTGCCCTGGGTATGATCTCCATAGCGGCTTGGCGTGGCTGGGGCTGGTACGAAGACAAGCAATCGCGCGAAGCAGCCGAAATTTACGATCGGGTGGTGATTGCTTCAAGCAAGGCTGATATGCCAACGCTTAAGCAAGAGTCCGGCACTCTTTTTGAGAAATACCCTAAAACTGCATATGCACCCCTTGCGGCGTTGTTGAGCGCAAGACAACATGTTCAGGCTGCGGACTTCAAAACCGCTGCCACTCTATTGCAATGGACTATTGATCGATCGAAAGATGAAGGGCTGGTGGCGATTGCGCGCTTACGGCTGGCCTCTGTGATGCTTGAAGACGGCCGGGCAAGCGATGCATTAAGCGTGCTCGATGCGATGAAGTCAGACAAAGCGAACGCGAGCTTTGACCTGTCGCGGCTTGATCGCCGCGGCGACGTTCTGATGGCCTTGGGCAGGAGAGATGATGCCTTGAAGGCCTGGGATGAAGCACTTGAAAAAAGTGCTGAAGAACCGAGTTGGAAGCAACTGCTCCAAATCAAGCGCGATCATGCAGTCTCAGCTCCCGGCAAGTCATCATGATTAAAAAGCCAAGACGTCGTGTCGTTCAATTCCTCGGTTTATCCTTATTTGCTGGCGGATCGCTGAGCGCATGTTCTGCACTCGATACGGTTTCATCGTGGATGCCCTGGTCTTCGTCAAAGCCTAAATTGCCTGCTTTACCCGAACTCGCCGGGAAGAATCTGCTCGAACCAGTTTGGCGCGCGAAAGTCGATGATGTTGGCCAAGGGTTTGCGCCCACGCGCATTGAGGACAAGCTTGTTGTCGCAACAAAGTCCGGCCTCATCAGCGCATTCGATTTAAAAACTGGTGAAAGGCGATTCGAACACCGCCATCGACGCGGCTTTAGCAGTGGTGTTTCGAGTTTTGATAGCTTTCTCTTTGTTGCGAGCAACGACGGTTACCTGCTTGCACTCGATCAGCAGGGTAAAACCCGATGGTCCACTTATTTGGGGGCTGAAGCGGTCTCAGTTCCTTCCGTAGGTGCGGGTATTGTTGTGGTAAGAACAAGCGACAACCGAGTACAAGCGCTAGACCTCGAGCGAGGGCAGGTTCGTTGGAGCATAGCAAGGCAAAGTCCGCCACTCGTGCTTCGTTCTACAAACTCAGCAGTCATCCAAGGCGATTGGGTGTTCATCGGTTTGCCTGGTGGCCGGATGATGGCCGTCAACGCGGCTAACGGCCAGCCTCTTTGGGAGGCTAGCGTGTCGACCCCACGGGGCACAACGGAGATTGAGAGGCTCTCAGATGTTTTAGGGCAGCCGATTGTCGACAACGATGAAGTCTTGGCAGCGAGCTTTCAGGGCAAGCTTTCGAGCTTTGATCGGCAAAGTGGACAGCTTCGCTGGTCACGCGACTTCACCACCGTAGGCGGCATTGCTGCTGACAAAGCTCAGGTCATCGCCATTGATGACCGTGGGCATGTTCAGTCCTTCAGCCGAAGTGGGGCACCTCAGTGGAAGCAAGAAGGCTTGCGTGGGCGGCGCCTGTCTGCTCCTGAGCTTGCCCAGCGCATGGCGCTCGTTGCCGACGAAGACGGGTTTCTACACGCGCTCAGCCGCGATCAAGGGCAACTTCTCGGTCGGCTGAGTGTGGCATCAAAGCCGTTAGCTTGCGCGCCAATTTCTGAGCAGGATATGGGATGGACCATTGCCAGTGATGGCTCATTGACGGCCTTTCGGATGCTTTATGCTTGAAGCGTTGCAACGCTGGCCAGTCCTTGCCATTGTTGGACGTCCAAACGTCGGTAAATCAACGCTCTTTAATCGACTGACGCGCTCTCGCGATGCGCTTGTTGCCGATCTTCCGGGTTTAACGAGAGACAGACAATACGGAAGAGGACGCTTGGGCTCTGAACACTACATCGTTATTGATACCGGTGGTTTTGAACCTGTTGCAAAAGATGGCATCGCTGCGGAAATGGCACGTCAGGCGAGGCTCGCGGTTGTTGAAGCTGATGTCGTGCTCTTTATTGTGGATGGGCGCCAAGGCTTGGCCCCTCGGGATCTGGAGATTGCTACCGAGCTGCGAAAGACGGCTAGCAAGCTCATTCTCGCGGTGAATAAGTGCGAGGGTATGCGACCGGATCATGTACTTGCCGACTTTCAAGAGTTGGGCTTTCCTCGTATGTTTGCGCTGTCAGCTGCGCATGGCGATGGTGTGCGATCGCTCATAGACAGCATATTTGAAGAAGAGCTCGTAGCATTTTCTAAAGAGCATAGCGCGCTCATTGAAAGCGCCGAAGACTTAAATGACCAGGCCCCAGAGCAGGGCAGCCCTGTCAGCGTTCATGCCAAAGTTCAGGCAATGCGGGTGGCGATTGTTGGGCGCCCGAATGCGGGCAAGTCAACCTTGATCAATACATTACTCGGTGAAGAACGTGTGATCGCTTATGACCAGCCTGGGACCACACGCGATGCTTTATCGATCGATTTCAAGCACCAAGGTCGCGACTACACCTTGGTCGACACGGCAGGTTTGCGAAAGCGCGGTAAGGTCCACGAAGTGATTGAGAAGTTTTCAGTCGTTAAAACGCTGCAAGCTATAGAACAAAGCCATGTTTGTGTATTGATGCTTGATGCCGGCGACGGGGTAGGGCATCTTGATGCGGGTATTGCCAACTACATCCTCGATGCTGGTCGCGCAGTTGTTGTTGCTGTCAATAAGTGGGACTCACTCGATGCGGCGGCGAAGCAAAACTTTAAGCGAACCTTATTACAATCGCTTCAGTTTCTACAATTTGCAGAGCTTTGCTTCATTTCTGCGAAACATGGACGAGGTCTGGCCAGTTTAATGCGCGCCGTCGATCAAGCATTCGCCGCAGCGATGGCAAAGTTACCAACACCCAAATTGACTCGGGCGCTGCGAGAAGCCGTCGAACGGCAACAACCGCCACGCAAAGGGCCGTTTCGACCCAAGCTGCGCTATGCCCATCAGGGCGGACAAAATCCCCCTGTCGTCATTATTCACGGCAATTCACTTGATCGGATTCCCGAGACTTATCAACGTTATCTTGAATCGTGGTTCAGAGATGTCTTTAAGCTACAAGGCACACCGTTGAGGATTGAGTGGCGATCATCAACAAACCCCTACGCTAAAGAGGATTGAGACTTGCGACTTCGGTGGAAGAAGGCAAAATTCAAGCTACAGGGATAAGACAAGACTCCCGCGACAAGAAAACAAGATCTAACGGAGCTACGACAATGAGCAACAAAGGCCAGCTTTTACAAGACCCATTTCTCAACATGCTTCGAAAAGAGCATGTGCCTGTATCGATTTATCTCGTCAACGGTATCAAGCTACAGGGTCATATTGAGTCCTTCGACCAGTACGTGGTCTTGCTTCGCAACACAGTCACCCAAATGGTCTATAAACACGCCATTTCTACGGTTGTGCCTTCGCGTGCGGTTAACTTCTCCTCTGACACTGACGCAGGGTGACCTTCAACTCCCGAAGCCTGCTGATCGGCGTTGATTCCCAAAAGCGCTCCGCCGCAGATCTGGACGAGCTGCATGCTCTTGCCCTATCGGCTGGTCTTGAGCCTGCTGCAAGACTGAGGTGTCGCCGCGATCGACCGGATCCCGCACTCTTTATCGGAAGCGGTAAAGCCGACGAGATAGCATCGATCATTGCCAGTGAAGCTATCACGGAAGTGGTCTTTGACCAAGCACTGTCTGCGGTTCATCAACGTAATCTCAACAGAATCTGGCAGGTTCCTGTGCTCGACCGAACCGAGCTCATCCTTGAGATTTTCGCAAGGCGCGCCCAGAGTCAAGAAGGGCAAGCCCAGGTAGAGCTCGCAAGGCTTCAGCACCAGTCCACTCGGCTCGTGCGCATGTGGTCGCACCTTGAACGGCAGCGGGGAGGCATCGGCGTGCGCGGCGGGCCTGGTGAGCGCCAGATTGAACTTGACCGTCGAATGATCGAGGTCAAGATCCGGCGTTTACGCGAGCGCCTTGCCTTGATGGCTAAACAAAGGCAGACAAGGCGAAAAGCAAGAACCCGACAAGGCGCTTTTAAGATCTCGCTGGTCGGCTATACCAATGCCGGAAAGTCAACCCTTTTCAATGCTTTAGCCGGTTCCAATGCGCCAGCCTATGCCGCCGATAAGCTCTTTGCAACGCTTGATACATTGACAAGACGTATTCATCTTGGCGAAGGACTTGATGGTGTGTTGTCCGATACTGTTGGATTCGTACGCGATTTGCCACACAGCCTGGTCGATGCCTTTCACGCAACGCTGGAAGAAACCGCCCAGGCTGACCTTTTATTGCATGTGATCGATGGCTCGAGCCCCGAACGTGACCGGCAAAGCCAAGAGGTAAGCAAGGTTTTGAGCGAGATCGGCGCTGGTGACTTGGCTTGTATTGAGATCGTCAACAAGTGCGATCTGATTGACCTGAGTCCCGGTGTGCAGAAGGATCCCTATGGTAGGATCCAAAAGATACATATCAGCGCGCAGGAGCGATCGGGTATCGAGCTGGTGAGAGAGGCGATCATGCACCGCCTTCGAATGCATGTACTTGACACGTCTTCCGAAGACCAGTCCTCATCGCATTGGTCTTTTAATTCTTTATCTACCAATTAGGTTAAATCCAGATGAGGGCTTTCTTGCGACGCGTTTTTTCGCTAAACGACCCCGGATGGGGACGAAACAGCTCCCAAGGAACGGGGCAAGGCTCCAACCAACCCCAAAACGACAGGGATGATGCGGGACGGGATGAACGGCGCTCACGCCGTCCTGACTCGCCTCCCGATCTCGACGAGTTGTGGCGTGACTTTAACCGCAAGCTTAATCAGGTGTTCAGAGGCGGACGCGGCCAGGGACCGCGCGGACCTTCGTCCTCCGGACCGAGTATGCCTACGCCATCGTTCGGAAAAGGGGGCCTTGGCGCGCTTGCTGCGGTATTGCTTGCGCTCTGGTTGGGTAGTGGTATCTACATCCTCCCAGAGGGTCATGTGGCCGCCATATTGCAATTTGGGGAGTTTCGGCAACTCAATGAGAGTCCAGGACTTTCCTGGCGGATGCCTTATCCCGTTCAGCAAGCCGAGCTCGTTAACACTCAGCAGTTGAGGCAAGCTGAGGTTGGATATCGAGGAAATGTCAAAAATAAAGTACTTAAAGAAGCCCTAATGCTTTCTCAGGACCAAAGCATCGTTGACTTGCAAATTGCAGTTCAGTATCGGATCAGCGATGCACGTTCTTATTTATTCAACAACCAGTTAAGCGGTGGACCCGATAACTTGATTAGGCAAGCCGCCGAAACAGCGACACGCGAGGTTGTTGGAACGAAGACAATTGATCAGGTGCTTTACGAGGAGAAGGAAGCAGTCGCCAAAGCAGCACGCCAGCAAACACAAAACATTCTTAATCGGTATAAAGTCGGTATAACCATTGTCGATCTGAATGTTCAACAGGCTCAACCGCCCGAGCAGGTCCAAGCTGCTTTTGAAGATGCTAACAAAGCTGCTCAAGACCGGGAACGTTTGATCAACGAAGGCATGGCCTACGCAAACGACGTCATCCCAAAGGCGCGAGGTGCGGCTGCGCGCCTGATGCAAGAAGCTGAAGGCTATCGCCAATCAACCATCGCAACGGCAGAAGGTGACGCAAGCCGATTCAAGCAAGTCTTAGTCGAGTATTCAAAAGCGCCACAAGTTACCCGTGACCGTATGTACCTTGAGGTGATGCAGCAGGTCTTTGCCAATAACGCCAAGGTCTTTGTGGACAGTAAAGCCGGCGGTAATCTGCTTTACCTTCCTCTCGATAAGTTGATTCAGCAATCAGGCACCGATTCGTCCACGGGCACGGCTAATAAGCCCACCAATGGCGAGTTGTCGTCACAAAGCCCTGCGCCGGCAGTCCCTCGTGTTGGAAGCGAAGAAAGTAGAGGTCGAGGGGCAGCACGTATGAGAGAGCGGGAGTCTGGGCGATGAATCGATTAATGGTTTTGGCGGTAAGCCTTCCGCTGGTTGGCTTGTTGGCACTTTCTTCGCTGTTTGTCGTCGACCAAAGGCAATTCGCAGTGGTTTATGCCCTTGGCGAAATCAAACGCGTCATCGAAACACCAGGGCTCCACTTTAAGCTTCCCCCGCCCTTTCAAAATGTCACTTATTTTGACAAGCGCATCCTTACGATCGACACGCCGGACACCGACCGATTCATCACATCAGAAAAGCTTAACTTGCAGGTGGATTCTTATGTGAAATGGCGCATCGTGGACGTGAAAGTCTTCATTCGATCAGTCAGTGGTAGTCAGGCAGTCGCTGCCGATCGCTTGTTAAGAAGCTTGCGAGATGGCATGAATATCGAGATCTCCAAGATCACTGTTTCTGAACTTATTTCGGGGGAACGCGAGAAAATTGTCGAGGAACTCCGTAACAAGCTCAATGAGTCAGCCAAAGAAATTGGCGCAGAGATCGTCGACGTTCGGTTTAAGCGGGTGGACTTCGCACCTGAGGTCGCTGACCGAGTATTCGAGCGTATGCAATCCGAGCGAAAGCGGGTTGCTAACGAGCGCCGTGCGACCGGTGGTGCTGAATCGGAAAAGATTCGCGCAGATGCTGAGCGTCAACGCGACGTTATCCTTGCCGAAGCTTACCGAGACGCGCAGCGAATCAAAGGGCAGGGCGATGCGAGAGCTGCGTCGCTTTACGGCGAAGCTTTCGGGCAAAACCCTGATTTCGCAGCGTTTTATCGAAGTTTGCAAGCCTACCGGGAAAGCTTCTTGGCGAAGCGAGACGTTATGGTCCTCGATCCAAGTTCCGAGTTTTTCAAATACTTCAAAGGACCGGGTGGGGCCGCACGCGCTGCACCTGCGGCGCGTTGAGGGCATGCCTGAGCTTTGGCTTAAAGCGCTTGGTTTAGCGCTTATTTTTGAAGCCTTTATGCCCTTTGTTGCTCCGGATCGCTGGCGTGAGACGATGAGAAAGCTAGGTGATATCGAGCCAAATCGCATCCGACAGTTCGCACTTGCCGCGCTTGCTATTGGCACGGGGCTTTTGTGGCTGTGAATCTTCGTTAAACTTTCGGTTTATCTACACTCATTCCCCATGCCCCGCTGGCTGTTACCCGAAGGTATTTCTGACGTGCTGCCCACTGAGGCACGTCGTATTGAAGACTTACGTCGTCGCTTACTCGATCTTTTTAGAGTTTATGGCTACGAGTTAGTCGCTCCGCCCTTAGTCGAGTACTTGGATGCTTTGCTGGTTGGATCTGGCAAGGATTTAGCGCAACAAATGTTTCAAACGGTCGATTTACTGTCAGGCCGTACCTTAGCCGTCCGTGCCGATATGACGCCCCAAGTGGCACGAATCGACGCACATCGACTTAATCGGCAACAAGTGGTCCGACTTTGCTACACGGGCTCAGTGCTTCATACGAGGCAACAGTCGCTTGCGGGTTCGAGGGAGCCTTTACAGGCGGGATGCGAGATCTACGGACATCAAGGACTCGAGGCAGATCTTGAGGTTATGGAGCTCATGGTCGAGGCCATTAGGCTCGCCGGTTCGAACCGCCTACAGTTGGATTTATCACCTGCAGGCATCGTAAGAATTATATGTGAAATCAGAGGTTTAAATCATAATCTTCATGATTTAGTTCATGATTTGGTGCTTTCCAAGAACCTACCGCAATTACGCGCCCAGCTCGGCGAAATCGATCTAACGTTGGCTGAAATCCTTTCGGAAATCAGTATGTTATACGGTGATATTTCGGCTCAAGATGATTCGCTGCTTCGTCGGGCGGCCGAACTCTTGCCCGAGCACCGATTAGTCCACGAGGTCTTAGACGGTCTTCGGAAAATCGCTGAAGCAAATTTGTGGCAAGACTACCCGCAGTTGAGGCTATCAGTGGACTTCGGTGATATGAGAGGTTGGCAATACCACACGGGCATTAGCTTTAGTGCTTATCTCGATCAACATCCGGTAGCAGTCGCAAGAGGCGGCCGCTATGACAATGTCGGTGCAAGTTTTGGCCGATCGCGGGCAGCGACTGGATTTTCGCTCGAGTTGAGAGAGCTTGCAGCACTTGCGCCCGAGCCTTGCCCAGCATTAGCGGTTCGCGCACCGTGGCGTGATGACCCCGCACTACGCGCTGCAGTGAGGGCACTTCGAGCTAAGGGTGAGATCGTTGTTCAAGTGATGCCAGGTCATGAAGACGAACAAGAGGAGTTTCAATGTGATCGTGCTCTCGTTCTTCTAAACGGGGATTGGCAGCTTCAAACTCTTTAGTTGCGTGCTGGGGTAATCGATCTAAGTTTCAGTCGATATAGGTTTTAATATTTATCAACCTGCATGTAAAACATGCTTGAAAGGATATTTGATGGGCCGCAATATTGTGATTGTCGGTACCCAATGGGGCGACGAAGGTAAGGGCAAGATCGTTGACTGGATCACCGATCAAGCGCAAGGTGTGGTTCGATTTCAAGGCGGACACAATGCTGGTCATACCCTCGTTATCGGTGGTAAGAAACAGGTTTGAGGCTCATACCGTCAGGTATTTTGCGGCCTGCCGTGATTTGCTATATCGGCAATGGCGTTGTCTTGTCGCCCACTGCGCTGCTTCAGGAGATTGGTGAACTCGAGGCTGCAGGTGTTGCCGTCCGTGACCGCTTGCGGATTGCCCAGGCTTGTGCATTGATTCTTCCCTATCACGTCGCACTCGATCAGGCCCGCGAGGCAAAGAAAGGCCAGGCCAAGATAGGTACCACAGGACGAGGCATTGGCCCGGCTTATGAAGATAAAGTGGCTCGCAGAGCTTTAAGAGTTGCTGATTTAAGTGATCCCGATTTTTTTCGCGCTCGACTCGAGGAGGTGCTTGACTTTCACAATTTCACGCTCGCTCACTATCTCAACGCTCAGCCGCTTGAACTCGGGCCCATTCTTGACGAGGCCTTGCGGCTTGGCGAAGTAATTGCGCCCATGGTTGCTGATGTTCCGGCCCTCTTGTACGACGCCATGCGTCGAGGTGACCGCCTTCTTTTTGAAGGCGCCCAAGGCTCGATGCTCGATGTGGATCACGGCACCTATCCCTTCGTTACCTCAAGCAATTGTGTTGCCGGTGCTGCAGCGCCCGGTTCCGGCGTTGGGCCCAAGTCGATTCACTATGTACTTGGTATTGTGAAGGCTTATACCACCCGTGTTGGATCGGGTCCCTTTCCCTCTGAACTCCACGATGTCATCGGCAAGCATCTTGGCGAAGTTGGACAGGAATTCGGCTCGGTCACCGGGCGCCCTAGGCGTTGTGGATGGCTTGATGTTGCGGCGCTAAAGCGATCGATTGAAATCAATGGGGTTGATGGACTTTGTCTTACTAAGCTCGACGTACTCGACGGACTTTCCGAGGTCAAGATTTGCACCCACTATGAAGTTGACGGTAAGGCAATTGACAGGTTGCCTTTTGGAGCCCAAGCACTCTCACGTTGCGTACCGGTGTACGAATCCTTGGCTGGCTGGCAGCAAAGTACTGCGGGGATTCGAAGCTGGGACGACTTGCCTGACCAAGCGCGGCACTATTTGCATCGGGTTGAGGAGCTTGCAGGCGCTCGGATCGATCTTGTTTCGACCGGCGCGGACCGGCAAGACACCATCATGCGCCACCCCTTATTTGTATAGTCTTGTTTACCATTTGTTTGGCTTTGTTTGATTTCGCCGCGAGGGCCTACCTACGATGAAAAAGCTGCATGTCACCTGGGAGCAATACCATCGATTGATCGAACAGCTCGCATCGCAGGTTTACGCCTCGGGCTGGGATTTTCACGCGATTGTTTGTCTGGCCCGAGGGGGAATGCGGGTTGGAGACGTGTTATCGCGTATCTTCGACAAACCGCTCGGTGTTTTGTTTACCAGTTCTTATCGGGAGGACAGCGGCACCAAACAGAGTCGGCTGCAAATCGCCGAACATATGAGTAGTGCGATGCCCTTGCCGGGTTCGCGGTGGTTGCTCGTTGATGACCTAGTGGATTCCGGGGCAACCCTGGTGGAAGGCATTCCTGAGCTTCGGCGCCGCTATCCCCAGTTACGCGAACTTCGGTCAGCCGTGATTTGGCGCAAAGCATGCTCAGTGGCTATACCCGATTATTATTGTGAATATCTTGCTGACAATCCCTGGATCGTTCAGCCTTTTGAACTGTACGATCAAATGGAGCCCGCCGATTTAGGGCCCAGGCTCCATGTTCATTAGGAGCCACCAAGCGATGCGCTCCCAACTTAAGTCGGGATGGTGCCCAGAAGAGGACTCGAACCTCCACAGTGTTACCACCGCTAGGACCTGAACCTAGTGCGTCTACCAATTCCGCCATCTGGGCTTTGCTTGCTCCAGGCTGTATTCCTGGATCAAGCGAGTCGGCAAGTGTAAACCCGAGCTTTGTTTTGTCAAAATCTCCACCAAACCTAAAGCATAAGCCCCTGCATCCGGGTAAGGTGGCCACTGCAACGACACGTGCCGGGATTCAAGGGCGGGTTCAAGGTCACCGCGATGGCTTTGGATTTTTGATTCCAGACGATGGCTCTGGTGATTTGTTTTTGCCCGCTCGAGAGATGCAGTCAGTCATGGACGGGGATACGGTACTTGCTAAAGTTTCGGGTATCGACCAGCGAGGACGTCGTCAGGCAGTTATCCTTGAAGTGATCAACAGGGCTCGGCAACGACTGGTGGGGCGCATGATTCAGGAGCGAGGCGTCTCCTGGGTCGTACCCGAGGATCATCGCATCAAACACGATATTCTGGTCGCGCCGGGTGATTTAGGGCAGGCAAAAGCAGGGCAGGTCGTCGTTGTTGAAATCACAGTGCCGCCCTCGGGACACAGCCAGGCTATGGGTCGGATCTATGAAGTTCTCGGTGAAATTGATGACCCTGGGATGGAGATCGAGATCGCTGTTCGCAAATTCGACGTGCCAGTCTCCTTCTCCAACGCATCGCTTCAAGAGCTTCGTAAATTGCCTGCGCTGCCGAAAGCCTCAGAGATCAAAAATCGGGTCGATTTGCGCGACTTGCCGCTCATCACAATTGATGGTGAAGACGCTCGCGATTTTGACGATGCGGTCTACTGTCTACCCGATGCTGATACAAATACCTTTCGTTTGCTCGTGGCAATTGCCGATGTATCGCATTATGTGAAATCAGGATCAGCGCTCGATCAAGATGCCCAAGCGCGAGGAACCTCGGTTTACTTCCCGAGGCGAGTGATCCCGATGTTGCCCGAAGCGATTTCAAATGGGCTGTGTTCGCTCAATCCTTTGGTCGACCGACTCGTACTCGTTTGCGATATGGTGATCTCTAGCCAGGGGCAAGTGCTTGCCTATCAGTTTTACGAGGCTGTCATGAACTCGGCTGCGCGCTGCACTTACGAGGAAGTTTGGAGCGCCTTGTCGCAGCAAAATCCACTGGCTAAGAAGAAATTCAGCAAGCTTGCTGTTGTTTTTGAAAACCTTCAGAAAGTTTATAGCGTACTCGTAGCTGAAAGACGGCGCCGTGGCGCCATCGACTTCGAGAGCACCGAGACAAGGATGCTCATGGATGAGTATGGGCGTATCGAGCGCATCGAGCCGCGGATCCGCAACGAAGCTCACAGAATTATCGAGGAATGCATGCTCGCGGCCAATTTATGTGCGGCCGACTTCCTTATCCGAAGCGAGCACCCAGGCCTTTATCGTGTACACGAAGGACCAAGTCCCGAGCGGCTTGCCAAACTTAGGGCTTATTTGGCCATCACCGGCCTACAGCTAGAAGGTGGCGAAAAACCACAACCATCCGACTATGCCAAGCTGCTTCAACAGATTAGAAGTCGACCCGATGTTCAACCGCTACAAACCATGGTGCTTCGCTCCATGCAGCAGGCGATCTATAGCCCCCACCCAGCCGGTCACTTTGGGCTTGCTTACGAGGCCTACACCCACTTCACATCGCCCATTCGCCGATATCCCGACTTGCTTGTCCATCGGGTCATTAAGGCGCTAATACATCGCAAGCGAATGGCTCTCGCTAAAGGCGCAGAGGAAATGGCTCGCTGGGAAGCCTTAGGCCTTGCATGCTCCGTATCTGAACGAAGGGCTGATGAAGCCTCACGCGATGTTGAGGCCTGGCTCAAATGCCAGTTTATGCGTGCCCATGTTGGCGAGAGCTATCAAGGAAGGATCAGTGGCATTGCACCCTTTGGCTTGTTTGTCACGCTCGAGTCGCTTTATGTTGAAGGTATGGTACACGTCTCGGAATTGGGCAGTGACTACTTCCAATTTAATGAAGCCAGCCATGAACTTCGCGGCGAACGTACAGGAAGGCGATACCGGCTAGGCGATGAACTCGTGGTTCAACTTTTGAGAGTTGACTTGGAGGCAAGACGCATTGAATTTGGAATGGTCGAAAAAACATCTCGTTCTAAATCGTCACATCTTATAAGCAAGGCGGCGAGCGATAAACATGGTTATGATTCTCATCGCGGCGAAACGCTCTCCATACCGACTGCCAACGATCCCATAGTAGGAGCAAAGCTAAAGCCCCAATCGACAAAGCGCAAAGGTCTGAAGGCGAAGTTGGCTGCTAAGCCCAGTCGCAGCAAAGTCTCAGGCAATGGCAAGAAAACAGCCTCCAAACACAGCAGCAGGAAGCGAAGCAAATAAGATGACGTTACATGGTTTCCACGCAGTCCTAGCAAGGCTTAAGCGCCAAGCCCATTCAATCGAAATGATTTATGTCGACGAGTCAAGACAGGATCCTCGGATGCGCGACTTGCTTGATTTGTCCAAGCGCCTCGGCGTTAAGTTGCATCCGGTTGACGGGCAGCGAATCGAACGCCTAGCGCCTGGCAGGCGACATCAAGGTGTGGTTGCGATCTCGACGGATACCCGCCCAAGCCTCACGGTTGATGACTTGTTTGTCGACAACGAGGCACTTCCGCGCTTATTGTTACTAGACGGTGTGACCGATCCAAGAAATCTAGGTGCTTGTTTAAGAGCAGCAGATGGCGCGGGTATTCGTGCGGTAATTGCCCCCAAGGATCACGCATGCCCACTGACCGATGCGGCAATTCAGACAGCTTCGGGGGCCGCAGAGTCGGTGAACTACGTGCTCGTCACTAACCTGGTCAGAACCATGCAAGAGCTTCAAGAGCGCGGCCTGTGGCTGATTGGCCTTGCTGAGGAAGCTTCAACGGGGCTTTGGGACGCAAACTGGGCAACTCCCGCTTGTTTCGTCCTAGGTGCTGAAGGTAAGGGCCTAAGACGACTTGTCCGCGAGACTTGCGATCAACTCGTACACTTGCCGATGATGGGGCAGGTTGCTAGCTTGAATGTCGCCGTCGCAAGTGGCATTGTTCTCTACGAAGCCCTTCGTCGCGAACAAGGGGTTCGCCCAGGCGATAAAAGCCTGATTGCGCCAATTTGATTTGCCGTATTGAAAACGCTGTGAGACTTCGTCGGTGACGATGCCACCTGCAGCCTCAAGCACTGCTTGTCCCGCTGCGGTATCCCACTCCATCGTCGGAGCAAAGCGAGGATAAACATCAGCAAAACCTTCTGCCAGTTTGCAGAACTTCAAGGAAGACCCGAAATCAGATCGCTCGACGATAGGATGCCCAGCAACCCAGGACTCTGTTTGGTGATCAAGATGCGATGCACTGACAAGCGCATGGAGACGAGCCGAGTTGCCGATCCTAGTTTGAATGCGATGCTGTTCGGGTACAAGCATCGACGCCGACAATCCATCAAGCATCGAATCAGCATGAAATTTCCAGGCACGTCCAAGACTAAGAGCAGACTCACGCGGAACTCGCGTACGCGAGCCATGATCACCGAGACAAAGGCCTAAGTAGAGTACGTTAAGCGCCGGGGCATAGACGACACCTATGAGCGGATAGGCATGCATCACCAAGGCAATGTTAACCGTGTAGTGCGCTCGACCTGCAACAAATTCCCTTGTCCCATCGAGTGGGTCGACAAGAAAATAAGCGCTGTTTTTGAAATCCTCTGAACGAAAAAGCTGAGGCGAAGCCTCTTCCGATATGATCGGTATGTTATAGCGTTTGAGAAACTGATCGATAATAAGTTCTGCAGCGAGATCTGCCTTTGTTAGCGGCGAGTTATCACTTTTGTATTGAAGCCCGATGTCACTTGATCGGATCGATTCGATCGCACGACCAGCCTCGATGCATGTATTGGCAAGTGCTACAAGCAGCGGTGGAGCATAGTCTGCTGTTGCCGTCAAGCTCTCTGAATTGTGTAGCATAGCGCTTTGGAATCCTTTGGATCTGCCAGTTAGTCCTTATGCTACGACGTATTGCTTCGAAGGAATGCTTTTGGATACCGTAAACCGAACAGCGGTCGGCGCTGCTGTCGATGTTGTTGTTATTGAGGATCACCCGCTCTACGTTGAAGCCTTGTTATCGCTGCTATCAGTAGCGCTTTCTGGGCGGAAGATCGAGCGTTTCCGTGACGTTGAGTCAGCCGAGCCCTTGTTGCGTATGGCAAATCCAACCGTTATTTTGCTCGATCTTATGTTGCCTGGTTTGAGAGGCACGGACGCATTGAGAAGGGTTCGGCAACAGTGCCCAGATGCGATTATGGTCACCATATCGGGTGCTGATGATCCCGTACAGGTATCAGCCTGTTTTGCTGCCGGTGCCCAGGCTTTTGTGTCGAAGGCCGCCAAGCCGCAAGATATCGCTTCGGTAGTTCGTGCTGCGGTCGAAGGCAGGCTCGTACCTCCCGTTTGGATTAGCACGAACGGGCCGCAGGATCCGAAAGCACTCAATCAGGTCAATCTTACCGATCGACAAATGGAAGTTTTACAACTTATGTGCCTCGGTCATTCCAACAAACACATCTCAGGGGTGCTTGGCATTACGGAGCAAACGACCAAAGCACACGTATCGGCGATTTTCCGCGAGTTAGGGGTTTTTAACCGGACGCAGGCTGTGCTGATTGCGAAACGGCGCGGCATGGTGAGCCCTGATCCTGTTTAATACAAAAGGCACAGCCAACTGACGCCTCGTTTTTAAACCTAAGGCTGAGTAAGGCTCGAGTCAATCCTACGATTCATACACGATCAACCGGTGGCTAAGATTAAGGCTCGAGCAGAGCCTTAATCAAGGCAGAACGTCATCGAGTCAAAGCGTTGATCAAGTCGCCTTAATCAACGCAAAACCAAATCAACGACCTAAGACCTTACCGAAGCGAACCCAGCGCTTGCCATCCCAACGGGCGGTTTGCATACGTTCAATCGGGAAGAAGTCATCAGCACCTGTGGTGATATTGATACCAGGCAGGAGCGTTGGGACGACATAATCCTTAAGACTTGCCGCCTGCTTCATGACATTCTCGCGCGTGAGATTGTCACCAGACTTCTTTAAGACTTCAACGACGGTCATTGCATTGCTATATCCGTAAAGATAGTTGAGGTCTTTGGTATCAGCCTGCGGTAGGTACTTCTTCATAAACGCGAGATACTCAAGAATTGCCTTGTCATTGGCAAACTCGGGATCATCAGGCTCCTTCCAATACACACCAGTAATAATGCCGACGCCGTTTTCCGCACCTGCTGGGACCATCACTGCACCTGCGCTATTGGAAACCGAATTCAGATAATGGGTGGGTTTCCAACCAATTTCCGCAGCCTTCTTGATGGCCATTGCCGCAAATTTTGGAATGGTGATATTAAAGAAGGTATCAGCTCCCGATGCTTTCAACTGAACCATTTGACTGTCGATCGTTGGATCAGTGACCTCGTAGCTTACTTTCGCGACGATCATCGACTTGGCCTTATCGCCCAAGCCGTCTTCAAAACCTTTTAAGTAATCCTTACCGTAATCATCGTTTTGGTAAAGAATCGCGATCTTGGCATTGGGCTTAGTCTCGAGAATATGCTGGGTGTAGATCTTGGCTTCAGGTTGATAGCTTGGCTGGAAGCCCATGGTCCAGGGATAGCCCTTAGGGTCACCCCATTTCGTTGCTCCTGTTGCGATAAACAAATGAGGCACTTTTCGTTGATTCATGTATTTGTGAATCGCCGAGTTTGTTGGGGTACCGAGTGTTGTTACTAAGGCGAGAACGTTATCTTGTTCGACAAGTTTGCGCGCCTGCTCGAGCGTCTTCGGGGGCGAATAACCGTCATCAAGACTGACAAAATTAATCTTCCGTCCGTTGACACCACCCTGATCGTTGATCATCTGGTAATAGCCAGCGGCTGCCTTACCGATTGCTCCATATGCTGAGGCTGGACCGGAGTAGGGCATGATGTTACCGATCTTGATTTCTTTATCGGTTACACCAGGTCCATACTGCTTTTGTGCGAGAGCAGCCGGGCTTGCGCCTGCCACCCCTGCACCGATGGCGACAGCGGCAATCGCCTGCGTGATACCACGCCGCTTGGAGTTCATCGTCATGTACTTCTCCTTCTCCTGTTGATGATGCCCATGATTCCATTTGGGGCGAGGTACATCAGCGCTATGAGGAAGACGCCGTAGACCGCCCATGGTGCTGATTTCGAGATCTGATCAGCGATATTCGGTACAAACTGTATAAAGGCTGCTCCGAAAATAGCGCCAGGGATTGAGGCTAAGCCACCCACAACCACGCCGACTAAAAATGAGATCGATAGAAACACATTGAAACTATCGGGTGCGACGAAGGCAACGGTGATAGCACCCAGGGCCCCAGCAACGCCGGTAAAAGCAGCTGAAACACCAAAAGTTATTGTTTTTGTCACAGCAAGATTAACACCAAGCGCTCCGGCCGCTATGGGTTGGTCGCGGACTGCAACAATGGCGCGCCCAATTCGACCGTCGAGCAGGTTTCGCGCAATGACAAACATGATGACCGTAACCGCCAAGACCATGAAATACAACCATCTGTCCTCTGAAAGAGGCTGACCAAACAAGGAAAACTCAATCGGAGGCGTTGGCTTCATGAGAATAATGCCTTGCACACCTCCAGTGAAGCTTTCGAAATGCTTGAATTTGAGCAACTGAGGCATTGCCAAAGCAAGAGCGAATGTTGCCAATGCGAGGTA
This sequence comes from Burkholderiaceae bacterium, assembly GCA_900299025.1. Taxonomy (GTDB): domain Bacteria; phylum Pseudomonadota; class Gammaproteobacteria; order Burkholderiales; family Burkholderiaceae_E; genus UBA3064. The sequence goes on along the minus strand of OMIE01000049.1, from coordinate 11,416 downwards.
ATGCCCACCGAGCCTAAGTGCCGGAAAACCCATCAATATGCCAGCTACGAAACAAACGGCTGCGGCAACAGGGATCGTTGCCATATAGGGCAAGCCGAAACGGTCCATGAGTATGGCTGCGCAGTAGCCGCCAATGGCATAGAAGGCTCCATGCCCAAGTGAGATCTGGCCTCCGTAGCCAGTAAGTATGTTGAGCCCAAGGAGTGCGATCGCATAGATCAACATGAGACTAAGTTGGAAAACGCGGAAGTCCTTTATCAAAAAAGGAAGCAACAGCAATCCAAGTCCAAAAATCACCCAAACGGGCCAGCGATTGAGTTGGTTCATCTTCGATCCTCAGACGCGGGTAACAACGGTCTTACCGAAAAGCCCATCAGGCTTGATCGTAAGAATGGCAACGATCAGCACCAAAGCCACGGTGAGCTTGAGTTCGGTACCGATGACGTAGGCCCCTAGCAGGTTCTCCAGGACTCCTACGATCAAACCACCCACAACGGATCCCCATGGGTTGTCGATACCTCCAAGTAAGGCTGCAGCGAAGCCGTACAAGAGAATGCCTGACATCATGTTGGGATCTAGAAACACGATCGGAGCAACCATCATGCCGGCCACGGACCCTACGGCTGCAGCAAAGCCCCAGCCGATAGCAAGCATCCAGGACACCTTAATGCCAACGAGTCGGGCCGAATCGGGGTTGAGCGCTGCCGCCCGCATCGCTAAGCCGATCGGCGTAAATCGCAAAAAACTGAAAATGCAAACTAAAACCGTAAGCGTGACAAGGGTCGAGCCAAGTTGATGCCCTGAGAAGTACTTGCTAATCAGCATGCCCTCTTTTGGAAATGGGCTTGGAAAGACCTTGATCGTGTGATCGAAGAGCATGCCAGAGACAGCGTTAAAGATCACCAATAAGCCAATAAAAACAATCACATTGGTTAGCACCGGCGCCTTTTCCACAGGACGCAGAATAATGCGCTGCAGGGCAACACCACCAGCGAAGGCAATCACCAAGGTAGCGGCAAAGGCAATCCAATAGGGTAGACCTACTTGAATCAAAGCCCAGGCAATGTAGGTAGCGAAAGTCGCCATTTCACCTTGGGCAAAATTAATGTGATGCGTCGATTGATAAATCATCACAAGCGCCAAACCGACCGCCGCATAAATGCCACCGTTGGTGACACCTGATAAAACCTGTAGCAAAAACGCTTCCATCCGCACTCGCTCCTATCAAACCCACGACCAACAGTGAATCCATTCACTGTGAGTATCAGGTTCTAAATTCAAGAAAGGCATGCAAAACATTGAACAATTGACGCTGCTGGGCAAGCGGTTGCATTCAATAGCCAAGATAAACTCTTCGGATCGATTCGTCGGAGCGAATATCGGCTGCTGGCCCTGAGAGCACGACATTGCCGGTCTCGAGCAAATAGGCGTGGTCTGCGAGACCAAGCGCTAGCGAAGCGTTCTGCTCGACTAAAAGCATGCTCACTTTGTCTTCTTGGTTAATGCTGCGCATGATCTGAAAAATTTCTTGAACAATCAGCGGCGCGAGCCCAAACGACGGTTCATCAAGCAGTAAAAGCTTGGGTCGAAGCATTAAGGCTCTGCTTATGGCGAGCATTTGCTGTTCGCCCCCTGACAGCGTCCCTGCCTGCTGGCGAAATCGCTCCTTGAGGCGAGGAAAACGCTGATACATCCGTTCGATATCAGCCTCAACCCCATCCCGATCTCGTCGGGTGTAGGCGCCAAGGCGGAGGTTCTCTTCGACAGAAAGTGCCGTGAAGGTTCCACGCCCATCAGGCACATGTGCCATACCCATTCGGACAATGGATTCCGTGGCCTTGCCATCAACGCGCTGGCCCGAAAACTGAATCTCGCCAGCGGTTTTCACTGTTTGACAAACGGCTCTGAGCGTCGTGGTTTTGCCCGCACCGTTCGCGCCAAGAATGGTTGTAATCCCGCCTTGCTCAAGCTTGAAACTGACACCAAAGAGTGCTTGCGTCGGGCCGTACCACGCCTGCAATCCAGTAACCTGAAGTAAGCTCATGCTGCCTCCCCGCCGAGATAGGCACGGATAACCTCAGGGTGCTTTTGAATATGTTCCGGCGTGCCTTCTGCGATTTTCTTTCCAAAATTTAGCGCAACAATCCAGTCGGAAACACTCATCACCAAACTCATATGGTGTTCGACAAGTAGCACGGTAATCCCCATACGATCGCGCACATCCTTGATCAATTCGCCGAGGTCATGAAGCTCTTCGTGATTAAGTCCTGCCGCGGGCTCATCGAGCAGTAAAAGCTTGGGTTGCGATGCAAGCGCGCGGCCAAATTCGACCCGCTTTTGGATGCCGAAGGGTAACTCACCAGCAGGCCTGTCTGCGTAATCAGTGAGCTTCAGGTACTGCATGACCTCGTCGGCGCGCTCATGCATTTGCTCGGCCTCCTGCTTAACATGACCAAGCTTAAGCATATTGGCAACGAAGCCTGATGATGATCTCGCGTGTGCACCGACCATCACATTTTGGCGAACCGACATCGTCTTAAACATTGCCAGGTTCTGAAAAGTTCGCCCTATGCCGATGGTGGCCATTTGATGAACCGGCGTGTGAGTAATCGATCTGCCTTCAAAGAGCAGGTCGCCTTCTTGATAGGCATAGAGGCGACTGAGGCAATTAAAAAGCGTTGTCTTGCCCGCACCATTGGGGCCAATGAGGCCACAAACCTTGTTGCGTGGCACATCAAAGCTGACACCATCAAGCGCGACGATGCCGCCGAAACGCACGGTGATTCCCTTGACTGCCAACAGGCAGTCGGATCCTTCAATCATTAAACTGGTCTCCCCTCAAACACGGGCTGAAGTCGACTGTCTACCTGACCTAGCATCAGACGCCGCCTTTTCCTTTTTTGCGTGGCGCAGTGTAACGCGGACTTGAATACTGCCCAATGCCCATAGCCTGGACGTGGGGTTTTAGCCGATACAAGGTAATCATTAACAGTAGGATTCGCAATTCATGAAATCGCTGCAACCAAGCCAACAACGATCCTACCGTTACCTTGACCTCGTCATGGTTGCCTTTGTGACGGTGTATCTTTGCTCGAATCTTATCGGTCCGGCCAAGGCTGCTTCGCTTGATTTGCCGCTACTCGGTCAGGTCACATTTGGGGCCGGTGTGCTTTTTTTCCCCATCTCCTATGTCTTTGGCGACATTCTCACCGAGGTCTACGGCTACGCGCGAGCCAGAAGGGTCATTTGGACTGGTTTTGCTGCCATGCTTTTTGCGTCCCTCATGGCCTTCGTGGTGGTGTCCTTGCCGCCAGCAGCAGGTTGGAACAACCAGGCAGCCTACGAAATCGCTTTTGGAAGTACCTGGCGCATTGTTGCCGCATCGCTTGTCGCTTATTGCGTGGGCGAATTTGTCAACTCCTTCTTGCTTGCCAAATTAAAGTTGCTGACCGAGGGCAAGCACCTTTGGATGCGAACCATCGGCTCGACAGTGTTTGGAGAAGGGGTAGACTCGCTCTTGTTCTATCCGCTCGCTTTTTGGAACAGTGGCCTGATACCTAACGAGTTGATTCCAAGTTTGATGCTCTCGCAATGGATCGCAAAGACTGCGGTGGAAGTCCTTTTTACGCCGCTTACTTACAAGATTGTTGGGTTTCTCAAGCGCGCCGAACAAGAGGATTTCTACGATCGTGATACGGATTTCACGCCCTTCCGTATTAAGACCTAGCCGCATAGAGACTGCGTGGCGCATAGCCTAATCAACTTATCGATGCGCGCCTTTTTTTTCCGACTACTTGCTCGTGATTTTCGAGCGAGGCATCTGACTCTGCTCGGATTAGCACTCGTGCTTTCGGTACTTGCGATGTCGACCGTATTGAGCCTTGCCGACCGCTTTGAGCGGAGCCTAAAGGCGAGGGCCGCAAGCCTGCTTGCTGCGGATGCATTGCTGGTGAGTGACCGTCCGATACAACAAAACACGGTGCAAGATGCGCAAGACCTTGGTTTTGCCGTTATGCAAACAGCGGTGTTCCCAGGCATGGTCAGCGTTGGCGATCAAGCTGTGCTTGCCTCGATTAAGGCTGCCAGTAGTAGCTATCCTTTACGAGGGAAGCTACGGCTCGATAATTTGGCCAGCCATCAAGCGCAGCAAACACCGTCACAGCTCAGTCGTGGCACTGTATGGCTCGAACAAAGTCTGTTTGATCGATTGCAGGCGAAGGTGGGCGATCGGCTTAAGCTTGGCGATGCTGAATTGCAAGTTGGCGGCGTCATCAAAGAAGAGCCTGATCGTGTTGCCGCCTTTATCAATTTTGCGCCTCGACTTTTGATGCACCGAGATGACCTCGAGGGCAGCGGCCTCATTCAAGAAGGCAGTCGCATCACGTGGCGACTTGGACTTGCCCACACCGATTCCAACCAGCTCAAACAATGGATTGCTCGCACAGAGGTTGCGCTTGAAAAGGGCCAACGAATCGAAGCACAAGATGCAGGACGGCCTGAAATCCAATTGACCATGCAAAGGGCCAGGAGTTTTCTCGGTTTAATTGCATCGATTATTGCGATTGTTGCTTGTGCCGCGATTGCGCTTGCAGCTAAGCACTATGCCAGAACCCATCTGAAACAATATGCTTTGATGCGGGTCATGGGAGCATCAGCAGGCTATTTGCTTGCCATGCTTATGTTACAGTTTTTGACGGTTGGTATGCTTGCCGGTGGGTTAGGAGCAGCGCTGGGGGTCTTCACAGCCGATTTTCTTGCCTCGATCATTCCAGGCAAGCTTGGACAGCAATTGCCCCAGGCTGATCTTGGCGTTGCAGCGCAAGCAATGCTTGCGGGTGTTTTGATGCTATTGAGCTTTTCGCTGGGCGGATGGTTGCAACTTTTAGGTGTAACGCCCAATGTACTTTTTCGCGATGAGAGCCCCAATACCGCGACGCGGACGGCAAGCCCAATCCGCTGGAGGCATTTGACTCAATCCAATCTTCCTTGGTTGGTTATCGCTATGTCGAGTTTGTTGTTGACTGTATGGCTAGCCGATAGCCTCCGCAGTGCCATGCTGCTCTGGATTGGCCTTATGGCAGTTTTTTTTATGTTAGCGACTGTGCTTGCAGCGATTTACCGCATGGGGCTCGAGCTTGGCGAACAGCTGCCAACGCGTTTCTTTGCGACCAAGCTTGCCATGCGGCGCCTCGGTAAAACCCCGCTTCGTCGCGCCCTGCAGCAAAGCGCGAGCACGCTAGGCGTCATCGCCTTATTGCTGTTGAGTTTCGTCCAAGATGACCTTATTTCAAGCTGGCAGCGCGTTGCCAAGCAAGATATGCCTGATCGCTTCCTTATCAATATTCAAAACGATCAGTTCGCTGAAGTGCTATCGTTTTTAGAAAAAATAAGGCAAAGCGATTCACAATCCCTTTATCCCATGGTCCGTGGCCGCTTGGTGGCCCGCAATGGCCAGCCAATGGACCCACAGGCCTTTGAAGAGCTACGCGCAAGGAGACTGCTTGATCGCGAGTTCAATCTTTCCTATGGTGAAGGGCCCATCGAATCGAATCGATTAATCGAAGGGCATTGGCCGCGTCGAGGCCATGCGGATGCTTCCGTTGAGCAAGGTTTGGCTAAAACCCTCGGCCTTGCACTTGGTGATGAGCTTGAATTTGAGGTTGCGGGCGAATTGGTCAAGGCCAGGATCAGCAGCATCAGAGCACTGTCCTGGGAGAGTATGCGGGTCAACTTTTTCGTTGTGCTTTCGCCCCAACTTCTGGAAGATCAAGCCCAAAGCTGGATTGCGAGCATAAAAACCCACGGTGATCCTCATTTCGATCGAAACCTCAACTCGAGATTTCCCAACATTACCTCGGTTGATTTAAGCGCAGCGATTGAGCAGGCTAAATCCTTAGTTGAACAACTCGCCACTGGCCTACGATGGCTATTCTTGCTGGCTTTGATGAGTGGTGCGCTCGTGATTGCTTCAGCACTTCAACTCGAACATGAAGAACGGCAGCGCGACGCAGCACTTTTACGCGTGTTAGGCGCAACGCCTTTTCAGCTGAAAGCGATATTTACGGTTGAATTGCTGATTTCCGGACTGACAGGCGGACTTTTGGCGGGAGCCTTCGCTTATGGACTTGGTTTGTATTTAGGCACGGAACTACTTGAACTTTCAGGTTATGGCAGCCCCTCGGTCATCGTGATCGGGATCGTCTTGCAACTTGGGGTAAGTCTTTTATCGGCGCTCATTTCAACGCAACAGCTATTCAGGCGATCAGCGGGAGACGCCCTTCGCTTGACCAATTGAGCCGATGGTTGCTTCAATGCGTTTATGCGTACTCAAGACATAAAAATTAAGCGCGTCATGTCGACGCTTGACATGGATCAACTACGTCAGCTTTTTGTCGAATACGCCGCTTCCTTAAGCATCGATTTAGGTTTTCAAGGCTTCGAGGACGAATTACTTCAATTACCGGGTGAATACGCTAGCGCTCAAGGTGGGGCATTAGTGCTCGCACTCGTAGGTGGCGAGCCTGCAGGATGTGGTGCGATGCGGGCTTTTCCAGACGCTGATTACAGCAACGCTTGTGAAATGAAACGAGTGTTTGTCCGCCCACAATACCGGAGCATGGGACTTGGCCGACAAATTGCCGTGCAGCTTATCGACGAAGCCTGCTCAATGGGCTACTCGTGTATGTTGCTCGACACGCTCGATGAAATGGAAGCCGCCCGAGGGCTTTATGAGAGCTTGGGTTTTGAGGAAATTCCACCCTATTATTTCAACCCTATTCCAGGTGCTCATTACTTGAAAGTCGAGTTGACCTGAAGCTCAAGCGGCTAAGAAGGTCACGTTGTAGCCAAGGCCCTAAAGATCCAATAAATATATAGTTGTATTATTATTACCTCTATGAAAAATAGTTTGAATGATCGTGATCAAGTAGTCGCGAAGGCCCGATTGCTCGCTCAGGACGGAAGCTTTTTAACGATTCTCAAAAGGCGCGTCGCCTACAAGACCTCATCGCAAGATGACCCGACCTCACCCGCTATGGATGCGTATTTACGCGACGAGATGTGGCCGTATTTGCAAGCTATGGGATTTGTTTGCGGTATCTATCCAAATCCAATCAACGGTGCAGGACCGTTTCTGATCGCCGAGCGCTTCGAAACTGATGCACGCCTGACCGTTCTCTCTTACGGGCATGCGGATGTGATCCGAGGCCAGGACGACCGTTGGCACGACGGATTATCGCCCTGGGAGTTGCGCCAGAAAGCGGAGCGGGTGTATGGGCGCGGCACAGCCGATAACAAGGGCCAGCACAGTATCAATCTCGAGGCACTTCGCAGCGTCTTGGATAGTCGTGGCAAGCTTGGATTCAATGTCAAATTGATTCTGGAGACGGGCGAAGAGACTGGTTCGCCCGGATTAGCTGCATTTTGTGAGCAACATAAAGACCGTTTGAAAGCCGATCTATTTATTGCATCGGACGGGCCACGAATTCGTCCTGAGCTGCCCACGATCTACGGTGGAAGTCGAGGTGTGATCAATTTTGAACTGCGGATTGAAGCTCGGAAAGGAGCCCATCATTCTGGAAACTGGGGCGGTTTGATCTCGAATCCTGGGATTCGCCTAGCGCATGCTATCGCCACGATATGCGACGCTCGAGGGTCGATCAAGCTGTCATCATGGAGACCTCAAAGTCTCAGCGCTGCGGTTCGCGAGTCACTTTGCGATATCGAAGTCGACGGTGGTGAGGATGGCCCAAAGGTTGAGCCCGAATGGGGTGAGCCAGGACTAAGTCCTGCCGAGCGTGTTTATGGATGGAACAGTTTCGAGGTGTTGGCCTTTCAAACTGGCAACCCAAGTGCGCCGGTCAACGCTATTCCTGGATTTGCCAATGCGCATTGCCAACTACGCTTTGTCGTAGGCACCAAGCCTGAAACAATCGTCGAGGACTTACGCCAGCACCTCATTGATGCTGGATTTGCGGATGTGGAGGTCTGTGATCCGGTTAAGCCCCCAATGGCGGCAACCCGACTCGATCCGCACGATCCGTGGTGTCTATTCGCGGTCAAATCAATCGCCGAAAGCCTGGGTGTGAGACCAGGCGTTTTACCCAATTTGGGTGGTTCATTGCCAAACGATGTATTTGCGGAAATACTCGGTTTACCAACCGTTTGGGTTCCACACTCGTACGCGGGTTGCAATCAACATGCACCGAATGAACACATGCTAATGCCCATTATTGAGGAGGGACTAGCGGCGATGGCGGGTCTTTTCTGGGACCTGGGCGATCCTGCAAACGAAAAACCAACACCGAAGTCAACATGAGCGATTAGTCGGACCGTGACATGCCGGATGTCCGGCCCCCATCAATCGTAAAGGTTTGACCGGTCGTATAAGAGCCAGCCGCTGAGGCAAGGAATACGGCGGCACCCGCGATTTCATCAGGCTCGCCAATTCGTCCAAGTGGTGTATGCGCAACCGTTTTTTCAAGGATGCTGGGGTTCTCCCACAAAGCCCTGGCAAAGTCAGTTTTAATAAGCCCAGGTGCGATGCAATTCGCTCGGATGTTGTGTTCACCCCATTCGACTGCGAGGTTTCGGGCTAGTTGCATATCCGCAGCCTTGGAGATGCAATAAACACCAAGCCGATCAGAACCCTGGAAACCACCGATGGACGAAACGATCATGATGCTGCCGCCGCCTTGGCGTTTCATGATGGGCGCCACCATGTTGCAAAGCCAGAAATTGCTTCGGACATTGCTATTCATGACGCGATCGTAGGCCTCATCGGGCATGTCAATTGATGGCCCGAAGTAGGGATTTACTGCCGCGTTGCATACGAGGCTGTCGATACGGCCCCACGCCCTCATGCTTTGATCGACCAAGTCTTGCAACGCTTCTTTCCTCGCGATATGACAGCTAAGCGCCATGGCTTGGCCGCCGGCAGCGCGAATGATGTCGACCACCTCTTCGCAAGCCTCGATCTTTCTACTTGACACCACAACGCGAGCGCCATGCTCAGCGAGTCTGATTGCTATGGCGCGTCCTATGCCGCGACTAGCGCCAGTGATAACTGCCACCTGGCCCTCAAGGTCAAAGAGTCCTCTTGATGTTTTTGCCGACTTATCCATGGACAACCTCCTCATTTTTTATAAATCAGTACATGACAGGCTGACTTCGCTGTTTCCAGCGACTCAGCAAAAAGCAGAGCAAAACCGCCACGGAGGCGCAAGCAACTGCAATAACTACTGCAAGGTTATAGTTACCAAATCTATCAAAAAGCGCCCCAGCACCCACTGGTCCAAGCAAATTGCCGATGCCGGCACCGCTATAAACCAAACCAAGGATTCCAGTGACCGCGCGAGCGCCAAAAAAATCCATACAGATAGGCGGGAAAAGGGCAACGACTGAGCCATATGAAAGACCGAAGCATAAGGCGAATAGCATGAGCCCAAGCCATCCTGGATCGAGCAACCAAATAAGTAAGCAGCAGGCCAAGATTGCATTTGAAACGGCCATGGTGACAAGACGTCCATAGCGGTCGGCAAAAAACCCAATCAGAAATCGTCCGGCAATACTTCCGATCCCTATAAACCCAATCGTTGATACCGCTTGGACTTCTCCTACGCCTTGGTCGCGAGCAAATTGAATGAGGTGCGCAAATGGGAAAAACAGACTTGGGCCCGCAATCGTGCAGATACCGAACAGCAGCCAAAATGGCTTGCTGCTTAGGGCCTCGCGCAGGCTCATCCCACTTAAGCGTTGTTGCTGTGCTCCGGCTTGGTGAGGCATGCGAATTTGACTGGTTGCAATCAGTCCGAGCAGCATAGCGCCCAGTCCCAGATAAAACATCGTCTCACGCCATGCCAGATGTCTGATGCCTAGACTGACTAAAGGCGGAATGATCAAGGTCCCAAGACCGATGCCAGCGCTAGCCACACCACTGGCCAGCGAACGATGCTTGGTAAACCATGGCGGGACGGCACCCATCACAGGGGTGTACACAAGCGCAATGCCCAAGCCTATGCCCAAGCCGTATGTCCAATAGATTTCTTCGAGCGTTTCAGCACGGCTGGCTGCAATGGCACCCAATCCGATGAACACCATGCCGCAAGAAGCAACAAGCCGAGGCCCCAGCCGTACGGCAGCGATACCGCCTGCTGCACCCGCGACAAAGTACAGAAAACCTGCCAAACCAAACATCAAGGAGACATCAGCACGCTGTGCTTGAAAGCTCTCGCTAAGTACCGCGAAAAAAGCGCCAAACGAATAGGACGCGCCGAAAATAATGCCAAGGGCGAGCATTGATGCAAAGGTCACGATCCACCCGGGACTCATCGCGGCGAGCCCTCTTCAGACGGACAGTAGCCAAGCTGCGATGCTTGACCCAACGTTTGGTGGATGGATTGGCGCGCCCGGCAGGATTCGAACCCACGACCCCCTGGTTCGTAGCCAGGTACTCTATCCAACTGAGCTACGGGCGCGCAGCAAGCCTGTAAGTATAGCATCGCTTGGAACTTTCTTATGGCGGATCTGCTGAGCCAGTCTAACCTGAGCAACCTTTATCGCCCAGCGACCCAAGGGTGTCGCGTTTCAATTTCGATTCGCGGCTTGATGGGCTAATGCCACGATGAACTGCCCGCGGAAGGGGTAGCGGGCGATCTCAGCCCAAGGACCGGCTGGCGGATTTGGATCCGCTGCGAGCAACAGAATACCTGTTGGATTTTCTTCAAGCCAGCGTTGCGCTTGATCAGCCTTCACAACGACCAGCGGTGACTGAAGTCGCCCTTTCCAATGAAACTGGCCGTGATAGTAACCAAGCCAGGCAAGTGGTCGGCCAGCCTGCTGCCAGGAAGATACCGCTTGTGAGGCGGGCCCCATATCCCAAGCAGGCCCCATGAGTCCAGTCATCCCTAGGCCAATGCTTGCGCTGCTCAGCGCACTAGCGACAGCAATTGCTGGTATGGCAACTGATATGCCGCCTCGCAGTCGAATCCATTGAACAGCTAATCCATAAGCGAGCAAGGATGCGGCACAAGCAAGCATTAGCGGCCACTCTGGTTCCTCATGGTGCTCAAGCCAGTGCATTTGACTTGCAAAGGGCAAAAACAAAATCAAGCCACTGGCGCAAAAAACCGGGAGAAAATCATGCCAGCGAAAAGCCTTCTTTATCCCAGAATCTCGGCGAGTCAGGGCACCAGCAATGAGTAAGGCTATCCATGTGAATTCGGGCAACAGATACTGCATTTGCTTGCCACTCACTGACGAGAGCACCAGAACTGGTACGAGCAGGCCCAGCACAAGCGTGCCCGCCAAAAGGCGACTGCGAGCCAGGCTTTCGACTAGACCTGATTGCCTGATTCTTGTCACGGACTGCCACCAGTTGATCCAAAGCCGAGGCCAGAAAAGCCAGGGTGCAAACATG
>OMIE01000048.1 GCA_900299025.1 Burkholderiaceae bacterium | reverse complement strand
GTGCTCAAGGGTGTTTTGCTCGCCGAGCAGGGGCGTGTGTTGGATGAGGTCACTCAGACCCCTCTTAATGCAAACACTTCGATCTTCGTAGGTTCGGTGCAGGGCACCCGAAAGAGTCCGTACAACACATCGGTAAAGGTCGAAAGCCGGAAGAGCCGCTCTCCGCTTTTCACAGGCGTTTGCAGTTGCCCGATGTCCTTTAACTGCAAGCATGTCGCCGCACTTGCTTTTCAATTATTAAGTAGCGGCAAACTCGATGCATTCATCCTAACTGGGCAAAGTACGTACGAACAAGACTCAGAAGCGCTCGCAAAGCGCCCCGCTAGCAGGTCTGCTAGTGAGCAAATGCCGCTTCAACTTGCTGACTGGCTTCGTCGCTGGACGGAAATGAGTTTCACCCTATCTGGGGAATCAAACCGTGACAGGCAAAGCGATGCCGATCAACACTCAACCGTTCATGCGTCAATCAGGTCAGAAGCGTCGAAGCCCGCAGCCAATGCCCTAATTTACCTTTTGGGGACTTTCCATACGCGCCTCATTGTGAAACTGGGCTTGGTGGGTGTCAGAAAGACAGGCCTTAGCGAGCTTTACCGCCCGCTCTCGCGCAGTCCTAGCGACATCATGCGCAGCCGTCCTGCCTATCTCGATCCACTCAAAGATGTCCCGATCTTGCAACTGCTCCATGGTTTCAATCTGGGCATTGTCAGCACATTTGACGAAGACAAGCTTGAAGGCCCCTTATTGCCCATGCTGTTTGACAGGCTAAATGCCAGCGGCCGCACGGGAATCATCGACCCCAAAAATCCAAGAGCTTGGATACCACTACCGCTGCAAATATCGAGCGATCCTTTGCCCTTTCAATTGCGCTGGGAACCACGCGACGACAAGTCAAGATATCGAGATATCGATGAAACGATCCAATCGAGAGCATCAAACTATCGGCTGACACTGGGTTGTACCGCGACACCTGCTTCATTGGTTCTATTGCCAGAACCCTATGCTTTTGAAGAGCAAACACTCACCCTACATCCGCTCCACAGCCTTCCACCCCGATCGGTGTTGGACTTGATGCTGAGGATGCCAGACACGCCGAGAGCGCACATTGATCATATCCAGAACGCTATCGCTGGCATGCTTCCCATCGCCCAGGACTCGGTACCTGATCAGCCCTTGACGTTACAAATCCTGAACGAAAGTCCTAAGTTCCGCGTACGCATCACGCGATTGTCGTCGGTTGACCTTCCAAAGGAATGGCCGGTCTCACTTCCATCAGCCAAAGCATGGGGTAATCCTCGCGTGGTTGCGCTTGAGATGCAATACGGAACCAGCGAGTGGCGATGCGTACCGTCGGGTTCAAGGCGACCTGCGTTCATTGACGTGGTTGACGTCGATGAGCAAGTCAAATGGCGCCACACTAGGCAGTTTCATATCGAATTCGACATACTCGAAGACTATGGCGCATCGTTGCGCAGTGCCTCGAACCTTTATGAATCGGCCGAGGAGCGCTTCGGTGTCGAGCCACTGGCGTACACCACAGAACGCCAAGTCGCTTCCCCGTACGTCGACACAGAACCGCAAAGTGTGATGTCGGCTACAAAGCTTAGCTTTTGGCCGGAACTCCTCAACCATGCGAGCAACTTTGCTCAACGACGAGACGTTGAGTTCATGATCGACCCGGACGCGAATTTCCGGACAAGTCACGCTGATACGATGCAGCTGCATGTCAGCCATGGTGAATCGGGATGGTTTGACGTTGGCTACACGCTCGTTTTTAATGGGCAATCCATAGCCTTAGCACCCCTGTTACATAGACTGGTCGCTGATAATCCGGATGTGCTGCGACCCGACACGGCTCAGTCACCAACTGAAGATTTCTATGTCTACATCGCGCTAGAGGACCCGGAAGGAAGTGATCACTTCCTTGCTGTCCCTGCAAGCTTGCTTAAACCAGCAATTAGTACCTTGCATGCCTTTGCGCGTCGTGCCGACGGTTCAGTCCGGGTGCCCCGTTTTGAGTTGGGACGTCTTATGGCGCAGGCGCAGGAAATGGCGTTGATCGCGCCAGATGATCTTCGTCCGCTACTAAGCAACCTCGATGCAGCGTTGGCCCAACGACAAGCTCGGCTTGACCCAGCGCTTAAGGCAACGTTGCGCCCTTACCAACGAGAGCGCGTTGCTTGGTTACAATTACTAGACAGGCTCGATCTGAACGGACTGCTGGCTGATGATATGGGTCTGGGAAAAACCGTTCAGACTTTGGCCACACTGAGTGCTGACGCTTTGCTCAACCCCGGCTGTAGTCTGGTTGTTGCACCCAATTCGCTTGTACACAACTGGGTTGCCGAAACAAATCGTTTTTTGCCTCATTGGAACGTTCTAAGTGTTGAGGCTGGCCAGGTTTTCCCCGATGATCAACACTTGGAATCCATTGATCTGCTGGTTTTACCCTTGAGCATGGTCAACAGGCATTTGACACGACTCTCCGCGGTGCAATGGCAATGGTTGGTTGTTGACGAAAGTCAGCGTATTAAAAACGCAGGCACTCGTCTGGCCCAGGATCTCAAGCGACTAAGCTCGCGCCGAAAGTTAGCCTTGTCGGGTACGCCTCTGGAAAATCATCTGGGCGAACTGTGGTCACAAATGGACTTTTTAATGCCAGGACTACTCGGTAATCTTGCTCATTTCGAAAAATACTGGAGAAAACCCATTGAAAAGGAACGACTAAGCGAGCGATCGGATGCGCTCGCCAGACGTCTTCGTCCTTTTATGAAGCGGCGCACAAAGGAAGCGGTCGCAGGCGAATTACCACCCAAGACGGAGCAAACACTGCGAATCCCAATGAACGCCGAGCAGTCACAAATTTATGAAACTGTGCGTGCCCTGATGGACAAGAAGCTTCGGCAATCGCTATCGGAAGTTGGGTTCGCGAAAAGCCAAATTCTTTTCCTTGAAGCTTTATTGCGCCTGCGTCAGGTATGTTGTGATCCTCGGCTAGCTGGTCATACCAAAGCACCATCAGCAAAGTTGGAAGTACTCATCGAGATGTTGCAAACGCTGATCGATGAGGGTCGACGGGTTTTGGTTTTTTCTCAATTCACAGAAATGCTATCGCTGATTTCTCAGTCGCTAGAAAGCTTGCAGATCCGCCATCTACTTTTAACTGGTAAAACTAATAACAGAGCGGATATTGTCGAGGCATTTAACCGAGGCGAGGCATCGGTGTTTCTGATATCGCTCAAAGCAGGTGGTGTTGGATTAAACCTCACAACCGCCGATACAGTCATCATGTATGAACCTTGGTGGAATCCCGCCGCCGAGCAGCAAGCGATCGACCGAGCCCACCGTATTGGCCAGACCCAGCCCGTGACTGTGTTTCGGCTGATCGCTGAGCATAGCGTGGAAGAGAAGATTCTGGCCTTGCAAGACCGAAAGAAGGACCTAGCGGCGCAAATGCTAGCGGGCAATAAGCTTGAAGCGTCTTTGACGGAGGAAGACTTCACAGCACTTTTGAGCTTGAAATAATCCAGATTGCCAAAGGATCGGCTTATGTCTACGACGTCCTTGATTTCCCCGATGTCAACGCATTCTGGATCATCTTCGTCATGAAGTCCGTCGATTGCGCCTGAACGCCTGTTGAAAGCACAAGGTGCTGCATGACGTTGGCATGCTCAATGGTTGCCAACCCGTGCAAGGCAGACCAGATGAACAGGGCTTCGAGTTCAGCC
>OMIE01000047.1 GCA_900299025.1 Burkholderiaceae bacterium | reverse complement strand
AGAATAAGAGGTGAATGATCCATCGCGTTAAACCTCCGGCAGCAATCGCGCAAGAACAGCCAAACAGAAAAGGCTGAGTCCTGCCGCAATCAAATCATCGAACATGACCCCGAATGCTCCCTTAAAACGTCGATCGGCCCAAGCAACCGGACCAGGTTTAAGGACATCAAAGAATCGAAACAAAAAGAAGGCAAGCACTTCCTGCAGCAATGAACCCTTCAATACCCACAAAAGCAGCCAAAACGCGAGGATCTCGTCCCACACGATCGAAGAAGGATCTTGCTGTTGGAGCAACTCGGTCGTGCGACGGATCGCCCAAAGACCTAGAAAAAAACCAATAAGCAAAATCGTTGCCCACAGCCAGTCGGGTGTCACTGGCTGCAACACATTAAAGCTTAGCCAGGCCCAAGCGGTAGCCACCGTGCCGGGCGCATAGGGCGATAAGCCCGTGCCAAAGCCAAAAGCGATGAGTAGCGAGGGCGAAAATAATCCCGATCCAAGCATCTTCATGGTGCGAAATGTTCGTAGCCTCGAAAGACCATATCCAGAGCCAAACCACGCGCATCAAGCAGCTGGCGTCTGTTATCGGCTGTGATCTCGCCAATGCAACGAAGCGACAATCCGAAGCGATCGGCGAGCTCTTCGATCTGCGGCCGGGCTTGAGCCCTTGCCGTAAATAGCAGTTCGTAATCGTCACCGCCTTGCAAGGCGAGACTTAAGCGCTCTGATTCACTGCAGGAGACAAGCGCTGGATGCAAAGGGATCTGATCGGCAAACAACACCACCCCAACCCGTGACCGTTCCAAGATATGGCATATATCGCCGAGCAAACCATCGCTCAAATCCATCGCACAAGCGCTGATGCCACGAAGCGCCATGCCAAGTTCAAGCCTTGGCTCAGGCCAGTGCAAACGCTCCTCAGCCTGTACACACTGACCTGGATACTTCAAGGCGAATGCTGCACCGCCGAGCTCGCCACTCACCCAGACTTGGTCCCCGGGTTGTGCAGCATCGCGCCGGAGCGCAAGCTCAAAGGGAACCTCACCGATCACCGTGAAGCTTAAGCATAAGGGACCTGCTGTCGTATCGCCGCCGATCAATTCGCAAGCATGGGAGTTGGCAAGCGAAAATAGACCCCGTGAAAAGGCTTCGAGCCAAGCTTCATCCTGCTGGGTGTCGAGCGCAATCGATAAACTAAATGCGCGTGCTTGCGCACCCATAGCCGCGAGGTCTGACAAGTTCACAGCCAGCGCTTTGTGACCGATCGACTCTGGATCGGCGTCGCGATGAAAGTGGCGCCCAGCAATCAGCATGTCGCTCGATACAGCAAGCGATTGCCCAATCAGCGCACAATCATCGCCAATACCTAGAAAAGCAGCCGATCCACCAAGGCGCTTGCGTTGCTCGCTTGCAGGCCTTGCAAAGTAGCGCGCAATTCGGTCGAATTCACCCATCGCGGCTGGAACTTGCCTGGACTTCGACCGCGCGAACGCTTAGGGCAAGTTTATCCAATACGCCGTTAACAAATTTATATCCATCAGTCCCGCCAAAGCTCTTGGTGAGTTCGACCGCTTCATTAATGACAACACGATAGGGGATCTCGAGATGATGCAATAATTCATACGTACTTAAAAGTAGCACGGCTCGCTCAACAGGGCTCAGCTCGTCGACCTTGCGGTCAAGACAGGGCGCAAACAGGGTTTCCAAATCAGTTGAGCTTTGGCTCACACCTTCCAACAATCCCATAAAGTGGGTTTCGTCGGCCTTACGATACTCGGGGTGTTGCATCAGGTGTGCGCGAATCAAACGCGGGCTTTCTCTTGTCAGCAACCACTGATACAGCCCCTGGAGCGCATAAACCCGCGCACGTCGACGCGCGGTAATAGTCTTCGATCCCTCTTTAGGGTCAGTCATTAGCTGCCTCATCGCTGGCATCCGCATCGGGATCAAGCTGATCGATCACCGCATAAAGCTCAGCCATTTCCACTGCAACACGGGCAGCATCGGCACCTTTTTCGACCGCACGAGCCATGGCTTGTTCGTCGGTATCGGTTGTTAGGACTGCATTTGCAATAGGAATATCGAATTCGAGGGCAACTTGTCTGATGCCGGCGGCACTCTCGTTTGACACCACCTCAAAGTGATAAGTTTCACCGCGGATGACAGCGCCAATTGCAATCAGCGCATCAAATTGCATACTTTGAGCTAATTTCGATAACACACCTGGTATCTCTAATGCTCCCGGCACGGTCATCACCACGACATCATCGTCCGAAACACCCAAATCAGCCAGCGTATCCAAGCATGATTGACGCAAGGCCTCACAAACAGGCGCATTAAAACGCGCCTGCACAAGGCCAATTCGCATGCCGGTTCCGTCGACAATTGCCTCAAAGACTTCTGCTTCCACGCGATTCTCCTCAAGCATGAGTGATAAAGCCGAGCACTTCCAGGTCAAAGCCTGACATGCTGGGCATTTTTCGAGGGTTTGATAACAGGCGCATCTTTCGCACGCCAAGATCGCGCAAAATCTGTGCGCCGATCCCATAGGTGCGAAGATCGGTCTTCGCGCCTCGTCGCATCGCCTGCAAAGTTGCGGTATCACCTCGATCAGCGGCAAGACATGCGTCGAAGCGCTTGAATACTGCCTCAGCATCTTGGGCAACGTTTAATAAAACAACCACGCCGGGGCCATCAAAGGCAGCTATAGTCTCAAGTGCTTTATGCAAGGGCCAGGAATGACTTGGCGCCGAAGCGTCGAGCAAATCGAGCACATTTAAGGGTTCGTGAACCCGCACCAATGTTTCCTGCTCGGCTGTGGGTCGCCCATGCACAATAGCAAGGTGGGGCGCTTGCGCCGCTTCGTCGCGGAACAAAATTAATTGGAAATCACCCTGCGCAAGACTGATAGATCGTTCGCCAACTTTAGAAACAAGTTTTTCATTTTCGTTTCGATAATGAATTAAACTCTCGATCGTTCCAATTTTAATGTTATGTTGTTTGGCAAATTCAATCAGATCAGGCAAGCGAGCCATCGTGCCGTCATCCTTCAGAATCTCGCAAATGACAGCCGCTGGCTCGCAACCCGCCATCGCAGCCAAATCGCAACCCGCCTCCGTATGGCCCGCGCGGATCAACACCCCACCGGGTTGGGCCATCAAAGGGAAAATATGACCCGGCTGCACAAGGTCCGAGGCACGAGCGTGACGGGCTACAGCCGCTTGCACGGTACGGGCACGGTCCGCTGCCGAAATACCGGTCGTCACACCCTCGGCAGCCTCGATTGACACCGTGAAATTAGTGCCATGCGGTGAGCCGTTGTGGCTCACCATCAGCGGCAAGTTCAAGCGCTCACAACGCTCTTTAGTGAGCGTGAGGCATATCAAACCACGACCAAATCGCGCCATGAAATTGATCGCTTCAGCACTCACATGCTCCGCGGCCATCACCAGGTCGCCCTCGTTTTCACGATCTTCTTCGTCGATAAGAACAACCATCCGCCCTGCACGAAGCTCGGCAACAATCTCTGGAACCGATGCGATGGCGGCGTGGCTAACCGCTTGGGAATGAATGGTGCTTAGGCTTGGTGTGCTTTTCATGCTAGGGCTCACTGGCAAGACTGCCTGGGATCGGCTCGATTGTAGGCTTGAACTGCAGCAAACGCTCGCAGTAGCGGGCGATTAAGTCCACTTCCAAATTCACGGCCGACCCAACGCCCAACGTGGCGAGGGTGGTCTGTTGCAAGGTGTGAGGAATGAGATTGATGTGAATGCGGCAGGCCTGCTCAAGATCCTCGACCCGATTAACCGTCAGGCTCACGCCCTGTACGGTTACCGAACCCTTGTAAGCAAAAAACCGAGCAAGATCAAGTGGCGCATCAATGGCTAAGTGCCAGGACTCGCCGACTGCTTCAAACTTGGCCACATGGCCATGGCCATCGACATGTCCGCTGACTAAATGTCCACCAAGCACCTGCGAAAGTGTCAGCGCTTTTTCAAGATTGACCGGGCCAGGCTCACTAAGGCCTACTGTTCTCAAAAGGCTTTCACGCGATACGTCGATATCAAAATGCGATGCATCCTTGGCAACGACTGTCATACAAGCCCCATTGATTGCGATGGAATCGCCAAGCGCAACGTCGCTCAAGTCCAAAGGACCGGCATCGATTCTGAGGCGCAGACCGTAGTTTTCAGCAAGTGGACTGATTGTCACGATACGGCCAACAGCCGCTACGATCCCTGTAAACATCTCATTATCCTTTATTAGAACGTTCGGAGATCTGACTGATCATTTGAAGTGACGCGCTCTTTCGCATGCGTAATCGTAGATCAGGCCCTAAGCGCTCAGTCTCCAAGAACTCCCAGGCTGTTTGGTCAGGGATGCGCTCTAAGGCGGGCAAGTCGAACATCTCCATCCCAGGCCCCAACAAACGGGGCGCCAGATAAATCAATAATTCATCGACACACTGCTCACGCAATAAGGAGCCATTGAGTTTATAGCCCGCTTCGATGTGCAGCTCATTAACACCGTCTTGGGCTAGCCATTGCATCATGGCCGCAAGGTCGACCTTGCCTTGGGCGTTGGGTAGTGACACGATGCGATGGCCTGCATCGATCAATTGCTGCCAAGTGCTTGGCTTTGCCATGTTTTCATCAAGCGCGGTCACAATCGCAACGCCGGGATCGGCAAGCATGCGCGCAGCAGGGGATATGTCCAATCGGGAATCCACCAACACTTTGTTCGGCTGTCGGCTGGTATCGACATAGCGCACATTCAGCAAGGGGTCATCATCTTTTACCGTGCCAATTCCAGTCAGTAGCGCCGACGCTCTTGCACGCCAGCGATGACCGTCAGCTCGCGCCGCTTCGGCGGTTATCCATTGACTTTGTCGGTTCTGCAAGGCGGTCTTGCCGTCGATCGAAGCAGCAAGCTTCATGCGCACCCATGGGCGCTTGCGCTTAATACGCGAAAGAAAACCGAGGTTTAACTCGATAGCCTCCTCAGCTAGAAGACCGACGTCAACCTCAATCCCTGCAGCGCGAAGGCGGTCGACACCTTTCCCGTTAACCAAGGGATTGGGGTCTTGAAGGGCCAGCACAACCCGCGAGACGCCAGCGCGAATCAGCGCATCCGTGCACGGCGGGGTCCGACCGACATGGGAGCAGGGTTCGAGGGTCACATAAACAGTCGCCTGCTGGGCCAACTCGCCCGCCTCGGCTAATGCGTGGACCTCAGCATGTGCGTGACCCGCCCTCTCATGCCAACCCTTGCCAACGACGCTTTGCCCCTTCACGATCACGCAGCCGACACGCGGGTTAGGGTCGGTGGTGAAAAGACCTCGAGCGGCCAAACTAAGGGCCTGGCGCATGAATTCAGTATCAGATGAACTAAACATGAGCGTATTCTATGGTGCTCGCCGATGTTCACCTCAGTGCCTAGTCTGATTCATATCGTGCGAGCGGACTGTTTCCCTAGCATTTGTACAAAGTCTGATCTTGACCCAGGCCCAAGTTTCATTATTTACCCGATGACAAGTACCCGATTGGCTTATGAATACTCCAGCAACGAACACCATTCCAGCAACGAACACCAACCCATCACTTCACCCATCATCACGTATCGGCGGACATCTGGTTGCAGATGCTCTTGCAGTTCAAGGGGTTGACACAATCTTTGGCGTCCCGGGTGAGAGTTATCTCCCCGTACTCGATGGCTTATACCGCCACCCAGACATTCGCTTTGTGATTTGCAGACAAGAGGGCGGTGCAGCCTTTATGGCTGATGCTTATGCCAAACTCACAGGCAAGCCCGGCGTTTTAATGGTCACACGCGGCCCCGGCGCTACCAATGCATCGATCGGCATCCATACCGCGCATCAGGATTCATCGCCAATGGTAGTGCTCGTTGGTCAGGTCGGTAATGACATGATGGATCGAGAAGCCTTTCAAGAAATCGACTATCGACGCATGTTCGGACCGATGGTTAAATGGGTCGCACAGGTCGATCAGGTTCAACGCATACCGGAATATTTTGCGCACGCCTTTCAGCTAGCCTCAAGCGGGCGCAAGGGTCCAGTTGTTCTGGCTTTACCAGAAGATATTCTTTCAGCGAGCGCTAGCGTGAGCGACAGCCTGCCAAGCCAAGCGACACAGGCCTATCCGCAACCCTCCGATGTAGACTCCTTGTTGCGTGCCGTCGTACAGTCGAAGCAGCCTATCATCATCGCTGGGGGCAGTGGCTGGACAGAGCAATCCTGCGAGCAATTGATCGCTTTTTCTGAACGTTATGCAATCCCAGTTTCGTGTGCGTTTAGGTTTCAAGATCTTTTTAATAATCATCATCCCAACTATATCGGCGATGTAGGTATCGGTATCAACCCCGAGCTTGCCGCTCGTATTAAGCGTGCTGACCTTATTCTTGCCCTGGGCCCAAGACTAGGTGAAATGACAACCGGTGGGTACACTCTTTTTGAAGTACCCACGCCCAAGCAGGCTATCGCCCATGTTCATCCAGGCAATGATGAACTCGGTCGCGTTTATCAGACCCGTTGGATGATCAATGCGTCCATGCCATCGTTCATGGATGCATTGATCAAGCTAAGCAGCACGGTTTCAATGGATGACGCGACAAAACTCGAGCGACAGGCATCCATAAGCGAAGCGCGCAAGCACTACGAGCAATGGCAACACCAACCCCCAGCGTCGAAGAAAGCCCAAGAGGCCGGAAGTATCGATCCATGGCTGGTGGTTCAAGCGCTCCGAGAGCTTGCCCCCACCGATACGATCCTCACCAATGGTGCCGGCAATTTTGCAACCTGGGCGCACCGCTTTTGGCGCTACGGACCGATGCGAACGCAGCTTGCACCAACCTCGGGCGCGATGGGCTACGGCATCCCTGCAGCAGTTGCAGCGTCGATTTGCCACCCCGATCGAACGGTTGTCTGTTTTGCTGGCGATGGGGACTTTTTGATGACAGCCCAGGAATTTGCAACGGCCGTGCAATATCAAGCAGGTTTTGTAGCGATTATTTTTAATAACAGTATGTACGGCACCATTCGCATGCATCAGGAGCGAGATTATCCAGCAAGAGTTTATGGCACGAGCCTATCCAATCCTGACTTTTCGCTTTATGCAAAAGCCTTTGGTGGTTGGGGTTGCGTAGTGAACCAAAACTCGGAAATCAGGACTACGCTGGAGAAGGCGCTAACATTTGCGAGAACCGAGCGCAAACCCGCGGTCGTTGAGTTAAGGGTGAGCCAGCAAACAATCACACCAAATCTCACGATTGATCAGCTCCGAACCAAGGGATGAGCCACGTAATGAACGGCCCGCATAGCGATATTTTATTTAGATCGAACGATCGTCCGCTTACTTTGCAGCATTTCGATGTTTCGCTCGCCGGTTAGTGTACTTGCGTAATGCTTTTCGATCATTTCCACGCTCGTTCGAGCATTGCGGGCCAAGGTAAGTATGTCGATGCCTTTACCGTAGAGCAGCCGCAAAGTGATTGCTGTATGTCTTAGGGAGTAGAGCGTTCTAGGATTGCCATGCGGCCCATCACGCAGGCCAAGCGGTTCGAGTACTTGGCGAAACATCCAGCCAAGAACCGATAGGGCGTAGGCCCGGTTTTTTT
>OMIE01000046.1 GCA_900299025.1 Burkholderiaceae bacterium | reverse complement strand
TCGATGCTCCTAAGGGAAATTCGCCCATTTTCAGCCTTTGCTGATTTTCAGGAATGTTCATATCAGCGCTACCCCGCCCCTCTGCGGCCATATCGGCGCAGCGCTCGGTGATAAGTTGCTTCGCGTCAGGATGCAGGACCATGTCGAGGGCTAAGGCTGACGCCGCGGCTTGGCGGGGGTGGTCATCGGGCGTTGCGCCTATCCCGCCGCAACTGATGACCCAATCAGCACGCTCAAAACTTTGCTTGAGGCATTGGGCCAGGCGCTGCCTATCGTCGCCAAGGTACTGGACCCAGTCAAGCCCGATACCTCGATCATTGAGTTTTTGCAGGATGGTTGAGAAATGTTTGTCCTGGCGTTTGCCCGAAAGAATTTCGTCGCCAATAATGATCAAACCGACACCTGGCGTTGGTTGAACCTGATTCGGCATGGCTTGGCATTTGTGAGTGGTCATGTCTTCATCCTAATGCCGCGAGCTTCTGGCTCACGACTTTATCCTGATCGTGGGCAAGTCTAAATGTTCAGTATCAAGGCCATCGCCATCTGCGCTACTCAGACGCGAGAGCGTGAAATGTCCGAAGACTACTGAAGCAAAGATCGGCGCAAGCAACCACATCAGCGGAAAACTGCCCATGGCAGAAACCATGCCACCGAGGAGCCACAGGCCGGGACGCTCGGCCTGCGCGAGCGCTTTACGCTGAGGGGCTGTGCTGAGACCCGAAAGACAATCGATCAAAAACACCGAAGCGGTCGACCATGCCATCAGTGCGATAAAGCAAACACTTGCGAGCCAGGGTGCAAAAAACCACAGGGGCAATAAGAGCAAAAGACCCAGCGCAAATTTTGCGAATATCCAGACCGTTTGTCCCATTTCGCCAAACCATCCACCAGCCTTGCGGTGTTGAAGCTCGGGGTATTCGCTTCGTAAAAGATCGGCGCGAATAACGGGCGTTACAAAAAGCCCTGAAATTAGCAAGACAAAAAGCCAGGACAAAGGCAACGCTGCCAGCAATCCAAGCACCCAACCGAGGATTGAAAGAGCGGCCGGCGAACTGATGATCTTGACGAGAAAAACCAAGGCCGGGATCATCCAATCGGGACCTGAGAACCCGCCTTGGCCTGGATCGCTTACGCCAGGCAATGACGATGCTCCGACGGAAAACCCGCCCGAATCAGGAACTAAGAGCAACTTCCAGGCTTGAACATGTTGTTCGATTCCCGAAAGCAACGGCGGAAGCAGCCACCAAAGCAAACAGACGACCGCTAAAACCGACAACGCGACCGGCCAAAAGGCCAGCCACCAATAGGCAGGCTTGAACATCGCCCGAAGACCGAGCCAGATACAATGTGTCAGGGTTTTAGGCGGTTGTCTCATAAGCCAACCCAGCGCTGTATGGCACGCCAATGCAGTGACCAGAACCCATCACCATATTGCCTGCCATCAAGCTGATCAGCAATGCCCGTGGGGTAGTAGCGCGCATCGAAATTAGCGGTGCCAAACAACATATCCCAGCAGGGAAAGAGCACAGCAAAATTACATCCCATGGCCTTTCCTTGATGTCCAATTCCCATGGCGTGGTGCACCCTGTGAAACTGCGGTGACACCAGCAAACGCTGAAACCATGCGGGCCCTCGCAGCGAGGTGTTGGCATGCTGATAGCTTTGCACCACCCTCGAGATCACGACAAACGCCACGAATTGCCCAGGTGCAGCCCCAAGCAACAGCGCTGCGATCGCGAGCAAGCCATCTCGAAGGAAATCGTCAAACAAGTGGTTCCGTTGATCGCTCCAGTAAGTCATTTGCCTTTGACTGTGGTGAACCGCATGAAGCGTCCACCACCAAGACCATCGGTGTTGAAAACGATGAATCCAATAATCCAGCGCATCGAAAATAATCAAATACAGAACCCAGGATAACCAGGGTAATGATTCGATCGACAGCCATTGATCGATATTGGGACGAGAAAAGCCCCACCAGCGTAGGCTTGCTTCCAATCGGTCCATCAAGGGCACCAGAACCGCGAAGGCGATCAAGGGAAATAGTCCAAGCCGATGCAGCAAGGTAAAAACCATGTCGACCCGGATTGCCGGGCGATCAATCACGGTTTCCGCGGGCCAACGTCTTTCAATCCAACCCAAAACCAAAACCATGAAGATGAGCTCATAGACACCCCAGACAAGCCATTCGGTCGCGTCGAAAGCGGCGTCAATGCCCTGCCCCCAGCCAAGCGCAAATATCAGCGGCTGAATCCATTGCTCAAAAAGCCATTGCTGCGGCCAGGCGATAAAGTCTTGCAAGTCCATGGTCATCGGCATGCTTGCAGCGTCATCTTGATGGATTCTCGATCATCGCGCCAGGACCGGGTGTTCACGCAAGGTCCGGAAGCAAAAACCCTTATGCTTAAGGCCCAGGATCAGCGGATCAAGACTTGGTGCGAAGACTTCCTTTCTTGACCAGATCCCCAAATGCGCCATCAAGATGTCGCCGGGACGAATCGTCTCAAGCGCTTTCTTCACAAGTTGGGCATTCGAAAAACGATCACTTGGCAATTCATCACCCAAAAAGCCGGCACTTGCCCAGTAAACATGCCGATATCCGCAGCGCTCGGCAGCATCAAACACGTTGCTCGGCGCTCTGCCTCCCGGGACACGCCACCAGTACCCAAGTTTAGTGCCTGTGAGTTGCTCGAAACGCCTGGCCACCCGATCAAGCTCGCCACAGAGTTGTTCCTGTGACCAATGGATGGTCTTGCCGGCCGAAGCACCGAATTGCGGCCTTACCTTGATGAGTCGCCCAGATGGGTCGCCACCAGATCCCGACGGCATGGGAAAGTAAACATGATCAAAGCTGTGGTTGCCAAAGGCATGTCCCTCGCGGACTCGCGCACGCCAATAATCTGCCCATTCATCGTCTAGCGAGAAATTGCCAAAAGGCGTGCGCTCGTTTGCCAGAAAAAAACTCGCCTTCACCTGATGTTTTCGGAGAATTGATGCGATTAACTCGGCCGAGGCCATATTGCCGGTATCGAGTGTGAGGTAAACAGGCTTGTTACACTGCTCGTCGGCGCTTAGGTTTACACCTGCGCCTGCGCCAGCACGTTCACCTGCACCTGCACCTGTATGCGCGTTTGAACTCGCTCTTGGGTCGGCGTTTGCTGAGGACCCAATGATTCCTAAACCCACAATCACTGCGATAAGTAGGAGGATGCGCTCTACTAAGATCTGGATCATGTCTGCCTGCATCAGCGTTTAGGGGCCACAACTAAAGCCAAGGCGCCCGTTGGTACATAAAGACACCATGCGGCGAGCGGCCCACCGAGATACGCTGCAAGATTTTGCCGCTCGGCAAATCGAGAACATGGACTGCTCGCGCAAAGCGACTTGTCACCCACATGGTTTTTAAGTCAGCCGCAATCTCCATGCAATCTGGCCCACCCGGCACTGCCAAATTGGCAACTACTCGCCACTGGCTGGTATCGAGGCAGGAGATCGTATTTTCGACGCGGTTTGAAACGTAAATATGCCGGCGGTCACCAGCACCACGAAAATTATGCGCTCCCTTCCCGGTTGGAATGCGGCCAATCAGTTGGCGCTGCCTCCAGTCGAGAACCGCCACATGATCCTCACCCATCACGCCAACGAGTGCGAAACGATCGTCTGCCGTAATAATAACGCCAGCAGTTAATGCACCGATATACATTTTCCACAACACTTCCTGGCGATCCAAATCAATCGCAGCAAGTTCGCCCGAATCCTGTAGGGTCGCAAGAAGTGTGCGGCTATCTGCCGAAAACCATAAATGACTCGGCGCCTTGGGCAATGGAATGCGCTTTATCATTTGTAGCGGTTCAGTTCCACGCTGGTTATAACGATATAAATCAACTCGATCCAGCCTAAGCGCTGCAGTCGCAAACCATTTGCGATCGGGTGAAAATCCCAATTGATAAGGATCGTCGATCTGCCTGATCCGTTGGCTGAGTTGGCCACGCAGCGGATCAAACCAGTGAAGTTCGTTGCTCATTGCCGATGCAACAATCACCTGGGAGGCGTCGGGCGTCGGGTAAAGATGATGTGGCTCTTTGCCCACATTGACTTCGCCGATCACTGTCATTTTGATCGGATCGATAAAGCTAACGCTAGCATCGCGCGAATTCAAAACGAAGACTGGACCTCGCATTTGGGCCGTGCTCGCCGGAAGGCCAGATGGGCTCGTTGAACCGCCCGGCTGCGAAGCCGCCCCGCCCGACGGCATCAAAACGGCAGGGTTAGCCTCCTTCGACGGCGGTGCTCCGGAACTGAAAAATGGGTAGGCGGAAACCCTATTGCTCGCGCCCAATGCCAAAGCACCGCTACCTAAGCCGGTACCAGCCAAAAGCCTCAAGCGCGTGCGCGCCGCAAAGACCATCAACCCTGCCCTTATTGCTTTAATTGAATCTTGTGATTGTAGCGAGCCCGAAGGATTAGAATGTAAAAGCCATGCTCAAGGTGCTTGAAGTCACTCTTCCTTTGTTCGGTCTGGTTTTTTGTGGCTTTTTCGGACAACGTCTGCGGCTGCTTCCCGATGGGGGTGTAGACGCCTTAAACCGTTTTGTTTTTTATTTCGCACTACCGGCGATGCTTTTTCGAGCAATCGCCTTTCAGCCCTTGAGCGCCTACAAGCAAGTCTCTTTTTTTGCAGCCTGGATGCTCAGCTCGCTTATCTGCTATGCGCTCGCTTACGCCTACGCACATCACCGACTTCGAAAAGGCCCGATGGCGGGCACCATCATGGCGATGAATGTCACCCATCCCAATGTTGGCTACATGGGACTGCCGCTTGCACTTGAACTAGGAAAGGATTACGTGCCCTTCATGGTGATGGCTGTGATGAGCGATCTGTTTGTCGTTGTCGTCATGAGCATCGTCTTGCTTGAAATCCGCGCAAGACGAGCCGACGCCAGCATTCTGCATGAAGCGCAACGACACGGCATGTATCAAAGCACACCTGCAATTCAAGGCATCACACTGACTGTTTTGCAAGGTTTGGCAAAGTCACCACTCGTGTTGTCTGCCCTCGCAGGCCTTTTGTGGTCCGTGATGGCCCTGCCTATCCCACCGCTGCTTGATCATTTTTCTCGCCTCTTGGGCGCAGCCGCTGCACCAGCCGCCTTGTTTGCGATTGGTGCTTCCATCGGACGAACCCCATTGCACTTGAACGCATTTAGCGCCACCATGATTGGGTGGAAATTGATGCTACACCCCATCATCGCCGCGTTAGCCCTCCTATGTATGCCTGGGATTGACGATAAAGCCATGGCCATCGGCGTTCTCGCAGCTGCGCTTCCTTCTGCCAGCAATACTTTCATCATCGGCAATCGCTATGGCGTTCATACCTCAGCCGTGGCGCAATCGATCGTCGCAGGAAGCATGCTTGCCGTCATATCGGTGAGTTTCGCGGTGTGGATTACCGGATTGCGCTAGCCCACTTTTGCTCCTGCAGCAAGCCCTTTCTACCTAATTGCGCTAGCCAGCCACCAACGCTCTAATCGTTTGACTGATACAGGCATTGGCGTTTTCAGTGTTTGAGCGAAAAGCGATACGCGCAATTCTTGTAACATCCAAGCGAACTCAGTGAGCTTTTCATCAGTGCGCCCGCGGCGTGTTGCGACGATCTTTCGCCAAGGACCCTCAACGACCATCAATTGAGCCATCAAGTCGCGATCGCGCTGGGGGTCGTTTCGGAGACGATCGACACGCTGATTGATCGCCTGCAAATACCGCGGTAGGTGGCCAAGTTGGCCTGGGGCCGTTTGCTTTAAAAAGTGTTTCGGAAGCAAATAAGCAAGTTGTTGCTCGATATCGCCTTGCGCATGACTGGCCTTGATTTGGGGCAAACGTTTACTGAGCTGGGTGTATTCGTTTAGAATTTGTAGCAGTAATCGCGCAAGCTCCTGACCAACGAGGCCCAGGCGTGGCCGCGCCGCATGACACAAGTCATCGAAGTCTTTGGCGGAACGTGGGCGCTCGACCCCTAAACAGGCGCGCTGCAAGAGCGCATAACACAGGTCTTGATGAAGTTCTTTCGCACTTCCCCATTGGCTATAGAGCACCTCAATACGCTGACCGTCGGGCAATTGCTTGAGAAAAAAGCGCAGCGGCTCGCGAAAGTGAATGGTAAGTAAACGCATCAACCCATCCTCATGGGCAACATGGGCTGCATCCAAATCATCAAAGACCTGCAAACCTACCGCCTCGCCATGATCGACGAGTGCGGGAAATCCAATCAGCTGTTGTCCATCGTGTTCGATCTCCATCAACTCGGGCAGGCTATCAAAGGCCCAATGCTGAAAACGCTGGCTTGCATCGAAACGTGGATGGCTAGCTACTTTCTCGACCTTCAGCAGCTTAGCCGGCACGGCGGTCGAATGGCCATTGTCCTGAGTCAAGTCCTTCTTGAACCTGATTGACTGCTCGACTTCGCCAAGCCCTTGGAATGCAGCCTGCAAGGCACTTTGTCCTCGGCTGCCAAAACGGCTCTTCAGCTCGGCAAGTGAACGCGACATACCGAGCACGGCGTCGTGCCGATCAATTAAACGGAAATGCATGTGCAAGTGCCGTGGGACTTGCTCCTGGCGAAAATCATGGGCACTGATCATTGCGCCACCATCTTCGCGTGCCTGCTCAATCAAAACCTCGAGTAGGCTGCGCCTCATTGAGTTTTGATCATCTTCCCGGAGACGCGCCATGAATCGATCTACCCAGGCTTGCAATGGCACCAGATTTCTTCGCAGCCGTTGCGGCAGGGACTTCATGAGCGCAAGCACCTTTTCTTCCAGAAGCCCCGGGACTAACCATTCGCACTGACGCTCATCAACTTGCGATAGGGCTGCGAGCGGGATCACCAATGTCACGCCGTCGTCTGATGCGCCAGGCTCAAATCGATAGGCTAAGTCGAGACTTAGGCCTCGACTGCGCCAGGACCTTGGGAATCGCTCGTCTTCAAGGCCCTCGATTTGTTTGCGTAACAGTGCCTCTCGTGGCAAACACAGGCAATTCGGGTCCTCTCGCGAAGCCTTTCGCCACCACTGCTCCAGGCGTTGACCCGTCGCAATATCGGATGGAATGCGTTGATCAAACCATGCGTAAAGCATCGCCTGATCGGCGAGCACATCGGGCCGACGCATTTTTTGCTCAAGCTGTTGAGCCTCGTGCATGAGTCGCCGGTTGTGCTGCATGAAGGGCAAGTGGGCATCCCAATCTAAGTTCACTAAAGCCTCACGGATCAATATCTCGCGTGCCAATCTGGGTTCGAGATGGGCATAGTGCACTCGCCCTTGGGCATAAAGAATCAGTCCATAGATCGTCGCGCGTTCGAACGCAACGACTTGGGAAGCCTTTTTTTCCCAATGGGGATCTGACCAGCTTCGTTTAAGCAAATGTGCACCGATACGCTCGATCCATGAAGGGTCGACACGGGCGACCGTTCTTGCATAGACCCTGGTGGTATCAACCACTTCGGCAGCCATGATCCAGCGCGGTGTTTTGCGCTGCAAGGCTGAGCCCGGATGAATAAAAAATCTAGTTTCGTGGGTGCCGCTGTATTGATTCGACTCTCCTGAGCAAAACCCAAGATTGCCGATTAAGCCCGTCATTAAGGCCTGGTGAATCGCTGCAAAGGCCGCATCGTCGGGGCCGTCAAAGGGCTTAGGGTTGAGGTGTAGATCGAGCAAAGACTGCTCTAGCTGTTGATACACATCAGCCCATTCACGCAATCTTCTTGGGTTGATAAATTCGCGCTGAAACTGGCGCTCGCGCTGACGGCGCGATGCAAGTGCGGGCCGCTCACTCACAACGCCGCTCTGTTGCTTTGCATCGCGCGTAAACACATAGTCCCAAAGCTTAATCCAGCTCAAAAAATCAGAGCGGTCATCGTGGAATCGGCGATGCTGTTCATCGGCCGCCTGCTGCTGGTCCATGGGCCGCTCGCGTGGATCCTGCACCGATAAAGCGCTGGCAATAATCAAGACTTCTTGTAGGCAATGAAACTCATGGCCAGCAAGCAGCATCCTGCCGATCCGCGGGTCAAGCGGCAGTCGGGCGAGTCGCTTGCCAAGTGGCGTGAGTTCGCCCTGTGCATCAAGGGCCCCTAATTCAAAAAGACTGGCTAAACCATCAGCAATCGCCTTGGCCTGGGGTGGATCAAGAAAGGGGAACTCGTTGATCGCGCCAAGCCGCAAGGCCTTCATGCGCAACAACACCGCAGCAAGCGATACCCTCAAGATCTCTGGGTCTGTGAATCGAGGACGCGCAGCAAAATCTTCTTGGCTATAAAGCCGTACACAAATGCCATGCATTACCCGCCCGCATCGACCAGCCCTTTGATTAGCCGATGCCTGCGATACCGCTTCAATTTGTAATTGCTCGAGCTTGCCACGAAATCGATAACGTTTAACTCTTGCCAAACCGGTGTCGATCACATAACGAATTCCGGGAACCGTGAGCGAGGTCTCGGCGACGTTGGTTGCCAAAACAATGCGACGTCCCGAGGCACCTGCAAAAACTCGCTGTTGATCGGCAACCGATAAGCGCGCAAATAAGGGCAGGATCTCAACGGGCGCAACCCCCAGCACCCTTCGCATCCCAGAGCGCTGTCCCACGTTGGCAGCGCGTGCAACGGCACCACGCAAATGCTCAGCGACTTCTCGAATCTCGCGCTCGCCCGGCAAAAACACAAGAACATCGCCGTCCGCTTCGCGCCATAAGCTCTCGAGTACGGCCTCGATGTGCTCGGCGAGTTCCATATCCTCGTCTTCGGGCAAAGGCTGATAGCGAATATCAACCGGATAAGTACGCCCGGAAACTTCAAATACTGGCGCCGGCCCAAAGCCAGGCAGGGAGAAATGCTTGGCGAGCCGCTCGGCGTCGATGGTCGCTGAAGTAATAATAACTTTTAGATCATG
>OMIE01000045.1 GCA_900299025.1 Burkholderiaceae bacterium | reverse complement strand
GAGGCTATCACGTGCGAACAGCGATAAGCTCGGCGTGGAAGTTTCAAGGATGGCGCATGGTAGCCTCGGGTGGCGGCATCCAGTTCTTGCAAGCGGGACTGCTGCACCAGGCCTTTGGCGCCTATCTTGCGGTCTTATCGAGCCAGTTCGGCTGGAGTAAGACCGCGCTCTCGGGCGCTGCAACCCTTCAGCCTATGGAAGCCGCAGCGCTTGGGCCACTCATGGGCTGGTTCATCGACCGCTTCGGCCCACAGGGGATGATCCGTTTGGGTATATGCGTACTCGGTGGCGGGTTTATGTTGCTCAGCCAAATCGACAGCCTGCTTGGCTTTTACACAGCATTTTTCGTGATTGCCTTGGGTTCGAGCCTTTGCGGCTTTTTCCCCATCAATGTCGCGATCATTCATTGGTTTGAACGA
This sequence comes from Burkholderiaceae bacterium, assembly GCA_900299025.1. Taxonomy (GTDB): domain Bacteria; phylum Pseudomonadota; class Gammaproteobacteria; order Burkholderiales; family Burkholderiaceae_E; genus UBA3064. The sequence continues at coordinate 2,839 of OMIE01000045.1, read as the reverse complement.
CTCAGAGCAAGAGCACTGTCTGCGCTTTCGCTCGGCCTTGCCTTTGGGGGGATTTTCGTACCGGTCGTCGCCTGGACGATGCAGACCTGGGGTTGGCGCAGCACGGCCTTTTGCTCTGGACTCGCCTTCATCCTTATTGGCTGGCCATTAGCACGCAACTTCAAGCGACGGCCTGCCGATGTTGGTCAAACCGTCGACGGGCTGCCAGCAAGGGATGATCTCGAAAGCGAGGAATCGGGACAAAGTATCGAGTTCACGGCAAGGCAAGCGCTAAGAACTTCGGCCTTCTGGCTCTTAAGTCTTGGGCACGGATCGGCACTTTTTGTGGTCACTGCGGTCAACGTGCATGCGATTACCCATATGAAAGAAGGCCTAGGCTATAGCGTTGCCCAGGCCTCGCTGGTCATTACTTTAATGACGGTTTTTCAAATCGTCGGCGTCTTGATCGGGTGGTGGTGCGGCGACCGCTTTGAAAAACGCAAAATATCTGCGCTTTGCATGGTTATGCATGCCAGCGGTTTGATGATGCTTGCCTGGTCGCAAGCCACCTGGATGCTTATTGGCTTTGCCATCCTTCATGGTGCAGCCTGGGGCTTGCGTGGGCCCTTTATGCAAGCTCTTCGAGCCGATTATTTTGGCCGCAAGTCAATCGGCATGATTCTTGGCCTATCGGGCATCATCATCATGGTTGGCCAAATTGGCGGACCCCTGGTCGCGGGCGCCTTTGCGGATCTCACGGGCCACTATCGTTCGGGGTTTACGGTACTCGCTGGCTTAGCGGGGCTAGGTTCGGTCTTTTTTTGGCTAGCCAGGAAACCGCAAGCACCGCCTGTTTAGCGATCTAGTCACTTAGCAACGTTGATCTTTCGGGATATGACGCGGCGAGCGGGCAAATCCCAGCCCTGCTCCAACGACTAAAGCCGTCAAACCAAGCCCAAGCCAGGCAGCGTGTTCTGAAAGCCAGTCGCCCCACTGCGGTATCAACCATTTACTGGCTCCCAGCCCAGCCACGGTAAAGCTCAGCAATGCGACCAACACACTGAGCAATCGCGACGCAACCCAGCCTGTCCGGTCCGAGCGGCTTAACACCTCGGCGACAAGCCAGCCGTTGACACCGTCGGTCAACATCATGCCTGCAGTAAATGCAAGGGCGAGAACCAATGCAAACCACGGACTTCCCTGTTCATTCGATGACAGAGCAAACAGGGAGGCCTGCGATAAGGTATCGAAGGAAAGCGCAAAAAGCGCACCTATGGCAAAACACCACGCGGCCTGACTGAAACCAATTGGCATACTGAGCAATCGAGAAAGCAACAGGGCGCGCCAAAGGCCTCGGGCTTGTACACGTTGCCCTTTGGGGGTGACCCAGACTTGGTAGAGATTGAGGCATCCGAGTGTGGTGAGCAGGAGCATCGAAATCGCAGCGCCAATTTGCTCAAACCAGACTGGAACCTGCCAATGTTTTGCCCAATGAGCCAGGGCACAGGCCATTAGCACGACCACTGCGCCATGACCCAGCGAGAAAAACAATCCACATCGTTTTGACCCTGTCTCAGACCATCGGGTAAGCCCATCGATGGTCGCAATATGGTCTGCATCAAGCCCATGTTTGGCGCCGAGCGCAAAAGCTATTAACAAGAGCCCAGCCGCCTCAATCATGATCGCGCTCCGAGTTTGAGCAGACGCTGCTCTTTGAGCAATGCCATCCCCGACAAGATTAGCAATGCAATGCCAAGCCAGGCTAAATGATTCGGCCAGTCGCCCCAAACCCAGTAGCCAATGGCAACGGCAAATACCAATCCGCTATACCTAAATGGCGCAACAAAGGACATATCACCGTGCCGCATGCTGTCGATGATGAGATAGTAGCCGAGCGATAAGCAGCAGGCTGCCAAAACCAAGCGCAACAGTGCACCAAGACCAGGTGTTTGCCAGCCCTGAAACAAGGACCAAAGCGCTGCGAGCAGCGTAACTGCGACCGCGGTCGATAGGGTGATCAGAATTGAGGGGATACGTGCCGGGATCGCTCGTGTGAGCATATCGCGCAGCGCATAAAGCGCCGTTGCTGTAAGCGCGAGCAAGCTGTACACATTAAAACCCGCTTGATGGGGCTGAATCACCATCAACACACCCACAAAGCCCAAAGCGACCACAAGCCATCGAAGCCAATTCACCCGCTCCTTGAGCCAAAACGCTGCGGCCAGCACCATAAAGACGGGCGTGGCCAAATTGATCGCGGTTGCGTTGGCAATCGGCAGATTAAAGAGTGAAACCAGATAAAGCATGGTTGCACTCGCCTCAACCCATGCTCGCAGCATGACGCGTTTGTCAAAGACTTCCCTGAGCCGGTGCAAAAAACCCATCTGATAGGTAACAGCAATGATCAAGCACAAAGCGATTAAACCGCGTAGCAGGATTAACTGTGCAGCCGGCAACTCGCTCGACACCTGTTTGACCAGGGCATCGTTGATGATGAATACCGCCATGGCAGCGCTCATCGAGGCAACACCACGGGCGTTTCCAGAAAGCGAGACGATACGGCGACGGATAAGGACTAGCATGCGAGCTTCACAGCTTACCTGCGAAGTTCGGCTCGACCAAAAGGGATCGCCCATGCAAACAAAGCAACAAGACCGTGCTACTCCAATCAGCTCGAAGCGACGACTCGAAGGAAAAGTCGCCCTCGTCATCGGTGCCGGTCAATCGCCAGGTTATGGGCTTGGCAACGGCAGAGCCTCAGCCTTGCTTTTCGCCCGCGAAGGAGCGCAAGTGATCGCTGCTGACCGTGACAACATGAGTGCTCAAGAAACCGTCGACATGATTCGGCGTGAAGGCGGAT